>JAPLIX010000334.1:3905-7275 GCA_026388865.1 Pseudomonadota bacterium
CTGCTTGGAAAGCACCATCATACCGTTTTCATTTTCCCATTCCTCGACAAGAACGTCTATAACGTCGCCGACCTTGACCGCTAAGCTGCCATTGATGTCATTGAATTCATAGATGGGGATTTGCCCCTCTGATTTATACCCCACATCAATCACGACATAGTCAGGAGTTATTTGCAGAACCTTTCCTGTGACCACCTCTCCATCCTGGATCGGCTTCAAGCTCTCTTCAAAGATTTTTTCAAAATTATCCTCATCCAGCAGTAGTTCATCATGCATCTCGTTCACTCCTTCGACCACGTTGGCACCCTCTATTGTTGGTTGTTTCGGTTGTTTGGGTTGTTTTAGTTTTGTTGGTTTTGTTGGTTTGTCCATGAATTTTTATACCTCTTTCTGTTTATTTATGGCACTGAAGAGCGCGTGCATCGATGATGGCAAGCAGTTCCTGCACAACCTCTTCAATTGTCATCGCGGTAGTATCTATTATGATTGCAGCAGCAGCCGGCTTCAGCGGCGCCAGGGCTCTTGAACAATCATCCCGGTCGCGTTGAACCAGTTCTTCGTGTACTTTACTATATGCCACTTTCTGTTTTTTTTCAATAAGTTCTTTATAGCGCCGCTGACTGCGCACCTCCGCTTGTGCATCAAGATAGAATTTGAACCGGGCATAAGGAAAAATGACGGTACCGGCATCCCGGCCATCAACCACAATCCGTCCCTGCCGGCCGCAGTCACGCTGCATGCGCACCAGTTCACTGCGTACGCATTTCTCTGCAGATACGCGGGACGCAAGCATGCTTATCTCCGGTGTCCTTATCGCATCGGTAACATCACAGTCGCCGGAGTACACGCGCATGCCGTCATTATGCTTGAACGCAATGGTGATTGTTGCACACAGGCTGCTGAGTGCTGCGCTGTCATCAGGGTTAATGCCGCGGCGCATGGTCTCAAGGGCAACAACCCGGTACATGGCACCGGTATCAAGATAGGTAAAGCCGATGCGCCCGGCAAGCAGCTTTCCTACCGTGCTTTTCCCGGACCCGGTGGGGCCGTCAATCGTTACGATATTGTCCTGGTCCACAGTTGGCGTCTGCACTCAGCACTCGTTACTCAGCACTTTAGTTTGTTCCTATTGCCTGTATCTCTTTACCCCATGAGTGACTGCAGGCAATTCATGAAACCGGGGAATGACGTTTTGATGCAGGCACAGTCTTCAACGCGTGTTTCCCCCTGCGCAGCCAGTCCCGCGACTGCCATGGCCATGGCCACCCGGTGATCGCCGTAGCTGGTGCAAACAGCAGCGCTCAAGCTCTCTTTGCCCCTGATTATCATGCCGTCATCCTGCGCTTCTATATCAGCGCCCATTTTCTTCAGCTCCGTGCACATGGCCGCGATCCGGTCAGTTTCCTTAACCCGCAGCTCCCGTGCATCCCGTATTATGGTCGTCCCTTCAGCATAGGCAGCAGCAACAGCCAGTATCGGAAGCTCATCAATAGTCCGGGGAATAATCGCACCATTGATAGTGACCCCCGTAAGCCTGCCGGCCCTGACTCGAATATCTGCGACCGGCTCCCCGCTCATCTCCCGCATATTGAGCAGTTCAATGCGCGCTCCCATGTTCTGCAGTATTTCCAGAAAACCGGTCCTGGTCGGGTTCACCCCGACGCTGCGCACCAGCACCTCTGCATCATGAACCAGAAGCCCGGCCACAATGAGAAATGCTGCCGATGACAGGTCCCCAGGAACTTCGATGAGATCACCTTTCAGCTCGCCTCCCCCGGTAACGGCGAGCCCGGCAGCGCTGACCTCAAGCGGTGCGCCCAGATACCGGAGCATGCGCTCGGTGTGATCCCGGGACGGTACCGGCTCCTGCACCATAGTTGTGCCGTCAGCATAAAAACCTGCCAGCACTATCGCTGACTTTACCTGGGCGCTTGCAACCGGCAGGGCAAAGCGCGCTGCCTGCAGCTTCCCGCCCTGTATGGCAAGGGGAGCATAATTGCCTCCATCCCTGCCGCTGATCCGGGCACCCATTTCCCGGAGAGGCGTCACGACCCGCTTCATGGGCCGGGCATTGAGGGACGCATCGCCTGATAGCACTGAAAAAAACGGCTGGCCGGAGAGCACCCCCGTCATGAGCCTCATGGTGGTGCCGGAATTGCCCGCGTACAAAATGGAGCCGGGCTCCCGCAGTCCATGCAGACCTTTGCCGTGGAGCAGATACTCGGCAGGGCCTCTTTTTTTTATAATGACACCAAGCTGCTGGAATATTTTTACGGTGCGCCGGTTGTCCTCTCCTGAAGACAGCCCCGTAACCATGACCTTTCCCTGCGCCAGCGAGCCCAGGATTATGGCCCGGTGGGAAATTGACTTATCCCCGGGAACCGTCACTTCTCCGTTTAGTCTTTTTGTCTCGTGAACAACAATGCTATCTGAGGACATACATTAAAAATCTGGAACTCAGGAAATCAGGTTTATGTTTTTCGTGACTCGCCTGCCCGCCGTAGCTTCAGCGGAGGCGGGTGACCAGTGAAACGTGAAATTCCGATTGACCCATTCACCCATTCACCGATTAACCGATTAACCGTCCCCTCGACCCTCGAATCCTTGAACCGTGCATCTTAAATGCCCCTTCTCGCAGCCTGCGACTGCCTAAACAGGGCCTCAAGCCGGCTGCCATTGCTTTCCTGTATGGCATCTTTCAGCTCTCCGAGCGAGCGCAGGAAAAAATCTATAGTTGTGAGCAGGTTATCCCTGTTCATCAGGGCAATGTCCCGCCACATGACCGGATCACTTGCTGCTATGCGGGTAAAATCCCTGAAGCCGCCTGCTGAGTACTGGAGGATGTTCTGCTCAAAGTCCTTCATCTCGACCAGAGCATTGACCAAAGAAAAGGCAACCATGTGCGGCAGATGACTGATGGCGGCGATAATTTTGTCATGCGTTTCCACATCCATTACTACCACCCGGCTGCCGGCCGCGGCCCACAGGCTCTGAACAAGTTCCAGGGCGCGGGCATCGGTATTCCGGGTGGGCGTCAGTATGCAGACCCGGTTTTCAAACAGCCCGGCGCATGAGGCTTCATAGCCTGAATTTTCCGTACCCGCTATCGGGTGCCCGCCGATGAAAGAAAGCCCTTCCGGCAGGCGCGACTCAAGCGCGGAAACAATCGGCCCCTTCACGCTGCCCACATCAGTTATGATCGTTCCCTGGCGCAGATATGGCGCCAGCGCCAGAGCCTGCTCCGCAATCATACCAACCGGCGTTGCGATGACCACGGCATCGACATCTGCAATGCCGTCTTCAAAGCGCTCGTAACATGCATCTATCAGCCCGAGGTTCCGGGCCGCCTTAAGCCGCTCGATATTGCGGC
>JAPLIX010000003.1 GCA_026388865.1 Pseudomonadota bacterium
AGCATGGCCATATGGCCGGCGCCGGGTATTATTTTGAGAAGCGCCTGCGGCATGAGCCCGGAAAGCTCTTCTGCGTCTGCGGCTGGGGTTATCCGGTCATCTTCTCCGCAGAGTACCAGCGCCGGCACTGAAAGCGTTGCAACCCACGGCCTGCTGTCAAAGGCTTTATACGCACATAAATCGCTATACAGCGCTGCGGGACCATTACGGGTAAGCATCTTACCGCCCTGCGCAGATACCGCGTCTGCTGTGCCGGGAGCATATGCTGCCAGACAGGATGCTTTGACTGCTGCCGAAAAATTATGCCTGAGCGTTTTCAGATACTCGGAAGCGATGGTCGCATGCGTACCGGTTCCCGCCAGAATAAGCCCCGCCACTTTGTGCGGAAACGCGCGGCTAAACTCCTGTGCCACGGCGCCGCCGAGAGAGTGGCCGGCGAGAAAAAAAATCCCAATCTCCAGCCCCCGGGTAAATGCATCAAGCCATAGAGCATAATCTTTTGCAGATGAGCGCAGCGGCCCGGCTGACTGTCCATGCCCGGGAAGGTCCGGGGCAATCACCGGGATGTTTTCGCTGAGCTGCTTCTCCCAGACCGAGCTGTCACCGCCTGAGCCGTGGAGCAGTATCAGTATATGCTTGTCTGCAGCTGTTTGGTCTTTATTGGTGAGATAAAAATAGCGTGCTGCTCCAATTCTTATATGCGGCATTAACTCTATCCTGCAGAACAACAGGCCATAAGCTTTCAGTTATCAGCCGTTAGCCAAATTTTACGCTGACTGCTGATAGCTGAAACCTGACAGCTTTTCCTCAATGCACCTCGCTCCAGTTGTTGCCCCAGCTTATATCAACCTTCAGTGGCACTGACATTTCAAGAACGCCCTCCATCTCGGTTTTCACCAGGGCACGCAGCGTTTCTATTTCCTGCTCCGGCGCTTCGAAGATGAGCTCATCATGCACCTGCAGGATCATTCTGCCGGTGAATTGCTCCCTCCGCATCCGGTCAACTATGCGGATCATGGCAACTTTGATGAGGTCCGCAGCAGTGCCCTGTATGGGCGCATTAATTGCGGTGCGCTCGGCAAATTTCCGGGCGGTCACATTGCCTGACTTGATTTCCGGCACATAACGGCGCCGGTTCAGAAGCGTTGTCACGTACCCTCTCTCCTGCGCAGACGTGATCACCTGGTCAATGTAATCCTGCACCCCCTTGTATTTGCGGAAATAGTCATCGATATAGGCCTGGGCAAGCCGCGGCTCAATATCAAGCTGCTGGGAAAGCCCGAAGGCGCTCATGCCGTAGACAATGCCGAAATTAATTACCTTGGCCTCGCGCCGCATCTGCGCGGTAACGTCTTCAGGCTTAACGCCCCAGATTTCAGCAGCAGTACGGGTATGGATATCCTGGTCATGCACAAACGCATCAATCAGGGTTGTGTCGCGGGACAGGTGGGCAAGGATGCGCAGCTCAATCTGCGAGTAGTCTGCAGAAAGCATTTTCCAGCCGGGCTCGGTGATGAACGCTGCCCGGATTCTTTTTCCCTCATCAGTGCGGATGGGTATGTTTTGCAGGTTCGGCGCGCTGCTGCTCAATCTGCCGGTGGCGGTCACGGTCTGGTTGTAGGAGGTGTGGATGCGGCCGGTTGCCGGGTTGATGAGCTCCGGCATGCTGTCAATGTAGGTTGATTTAAGTTTGGAGAGCGTGCGAAATGACACGATTTCAGCAGGCAGCGGGTGCACTTTAGCCAGGCCGGTGAGCACCGAGATGTCCGTTGAATAGCCGGTCTTGGTTTTTTTAGCGCCGGGGAGCTTCAGCTTTTCAAAGAGAATCTTTCCCAGCTGCTGCGGGGAATTGATATTAAACTCCTCTTCCGCAAGCTGATAGATTTTATCGGTTGTTGACGCAAGGGTTACGGCATACTCTTCGGACAGCTGTTTGAGCAGCGCCGCGTCAATTCGTACGCCGGCCATCTCCATTCCTGCCAGCACCTCCAGAAGCGGCAGTTCCACCCTGGTATAGAGCTCATCAAAGCCGTCTTCCCGCAGCTTTGGCAGCAGCATCTTTGATACAATAAAGGTGATGTCTGAGTCC
>JAPLIX010000277.1 GCA_026388865.1 Pseudomonadota bacterium
GATAGGAAAGCAACAATTACGATAATATGTTCTATTTCAATCATGATTCTCTCTTTCTTGTTTATAAATATCCCTATGTTTGCTGAAGCTAAAGCGTTAGAAGATGCAGAGACCGTTTTTTTTAACCAGGGTGATGCCTATCGTAAACTTGGCGAATACCGCAGAGCGATAAACGAGTATGATAAATGCATTAAAATAAACCCGAAAAACTCAGAGGCATATACTAACCGTGGAGCAGCCAATATTGAACTTGGCAACCTAAAGCAGGCAATCAAAGATTTAGATAAGGCCATTGAGATAGACCAAAAATCGGCAGATACCTATTATAACAGAGGTATTGCCTATTTTAACCTTGGCAACTACAATCGGGCAATAAAGGATTATGACAGGGCTATTAAGATCAATCCGAAAGCTTCAAACTTTTATACAAATCGGGGGAATGCCTATTTTGGACGTAGCGACCAGAAACGAGCGATAAAAGATTATGACAAGGCCATTGAGATAAACCCCCAAAATGCACAAGCCTATAACAACCGAGGAAACGCCTATGGATCACTCGGTGACAAAGATCAAGCCATAAAGGACATTAAGATAGCTGCCAAGTTAGGCCTTAAAAAAGCGCAGGACTTTTTACAGCAATATGGAGTTGATAAGTAGATCCGGCTTCGACAGTGGTGGGCAAGCGATTTTGCGATATCTTAGTTATTGATGTCATTGAAATATGCTCATTACGCTCTCTTTTTTTTAAAATAAACAGATTTCAGATCAAAAAAATATAAAGGGATGTTCCGGATTGCCTCTATCGCTCCGAGGATCAGGGGAAAGTGTCCATTGTGGGAAATCTCAAAAGGTTTTCGCCCCTGTTCCTGGGATTTAACGATGGACAAGACCGGCATGAGCCCTGTTTGTTCCCATTTTTTCAGGAGGCAGGAAAATGAGTTTGAGAAGAAACAGCCGTTTTTATCTGATCCTGATCCTGTGCCTGAGCACGGCGGCCTGCTCCGCTTCTTTGTTCCGGAATTACGGCCGAATCAGCCCCAACGGGGAGGTGACAAGGGCCTTTGAAGGCTACCAGGTCAATCCCGATTTCCGCTATTATATCAGCGGTGCGGACCTCAACCCCAACGCCCTCATGGGACTGCACAGGGACTACCGGCTCGACCCTTCGACCCTGTGGCGGGAGGTGGCGATGTCGACAACAAAGATGAAGGAAATCGTCGAAGGCATGAAGACCAAAGCCCACGAACTCATGACATTTCAAAATGGCTTCGAGATGTCAGACAACAATGGCAAACCGATAGGCATCTGGTACTCGATCCTGTCGGCCCGGACTTTCCTGCGGATGAACGATGACGGAACCGTGCGGATTGATACGCCCGATCTCGACACCTATGAAAAGCGGGAGAGGGACGGTAAGGATTCTGGCGACTTTACGTCCAGCAGTTGATTTATCGGTATCTGGATTGCGGCGACATCCACAACGGTTTTGCAATCTCTAATAACACCGGTAACTTCCTGAAAGAGAGCATCCGGTAATTTCGATGGATGCAGCATACAGCAGATCACATGTTTATTTACCAAGGCTTCCGAGCAGTTCATCGGCGATACTCGGGTTTACGAGCCGCATGATGCTCTCTTCCGCGCGGCCGAAGCTCAAGAGATTGATGCTCCCGTACCAGACGATTTTCTGATCGAACACCGCAAATTTCTGGTGGATGTTCGATTTGAACGCCACCTGGACGCCGGCTGCATGGAGTAACGCCAATGTCTCCTCCAGAGCCGGGCGGTCCTTCTCCCTGAAATTGGCTGACGGTCTTGTGA
>JAPLIX010000502.1 GCA_026388865.1 Pseudomonadota bacterium
GAAAGGATAAGATAGAGCAGTGGAGCACGAGCGCATGGGGGTTTTTAACGCCACAGCAATATTCTTAGTGGCTTGCGTCACGACCCCGGCGGCGTGCGTATCCTGCACGGGGCAGGCAGCTTCCAGAGCCTTCGACGCAGGGGAATGCAATGGGGTCTGGCAGGAGAGAATTCGCAAGGCACCTGCCGTTCCACGAAGATCAAGCGGTTGTGTTGTGGCTAAAAAACCCCTCTGCGCTCGTGCTCCACTTCTCTATCTTATCCTTTCACTGCGGTCATGCCGTTTGTTGGTTTTCTATGCATTAATTTTGGGGAAAGTCCTGAAAAGCCATGTCCTCAGAGTACCTCATCCAGACCTATGGTTATGTCGCCCTGCTGCTGGGAGCGTTTATAGAAGGGGAAACGATTCTGGTAATTGCCGGGTTCGCAGCGCATCGGGGCTATCTGTCGCTTCCCCTGGTAATCCTTATTGCCTCTGCGGCAACGATTGTTTGTGACCAGTTTCTCTACTTCATGGGCAGAATCTACGGCCAGGATTTTCTGGAAAAACGGCCGGCGCTGTATGCCCGCAGCGTGCGGTTCCGGGAGCTGCTGCAGCGCAACCAGAACCTGGTTATTGCCGGCTTTCGCTTTATGTACGGCATGCGGATTGTCGCGCCGTTTGTCATTGGCATGAGCGGCATAAGCGTGAAACGCTTTCTGGCGCTAAACATTGCGAGCGGGCTGGTCTGGACAACCGCGTTTGCTGCCGGGGGGTACTGTTTCGGTACGGCACTGGAGATAATGCTGGGGAACCTGCGAGAGCACGAAGTGCAGCTCATTCTCTTGATAGCGCTCATAGGGACGATGCTCTGGGCGGGACGTTTTTACTGGACGAGAATACAGGGAAAGGATATGAAATAATGGGTTATTGTGTAGCGGGCACAGGTTACATGATATCATAAAGGTCGTGCTTGAGGTTAGTGTACTGAACGCGTCCCGGAACAGGTATGGAACAGGAAGCATTGCTGGATTCCGGCAACGAAACACAGCGACGGCCGGCGCAGCAGTTTTTCAAGCAGCTGGCGGGATATGTTCTCGCCGGTGCCTGCCTGGTGTGGGTTTTTTATGACGTACCGGTTGCAGAGCTGTGGCACACTATGTCAGCCATCAACTGGTGGCTGATAGCGCTTGCGGTTGTCTTTGATATCGTGAGCTACGTGTGCCAGGGCTATCGCTGGCAGCTGCTGCTGCGCCCCGTGGGGCCGGTTTCAACCCTGCAGGCGACGCAGGCAATATATGCCGGGCTTTTTTTTAATGAGATCCTTCCCCTGCGCATCGGCGAGGTGGTGCGCGCCTTCCTGATTGCGCGGTGGCGTTCAGTAAAATTTCTCAGCATTATACCATCAATAGCGGTTGAACGGCTCTTTGATGCGTTATGGTTGTTTGCAGGAATCGGCGTTACGGTGCTCTTTATACCATTGCCCGGGGATGTTGTGAGTGCGGCACAAACGCTGGGTATAGCAGTCCTGATACTGACATGCCTCGCGCTGTATCTGATATTTTGGGGACGGAATAAAAAAGCGCTCCTGCAGCAACCCCTTACGGAGCGCGGATGGAAGCCCGTGCGCAGGCTGTTTTCATTCCTGTCCCGGGTTGCCGAAGAGATGCGGCAGCTCGGCACCACCCGCTATTTTTATTATTCTCTTGCGGTTTCTTCCCTGATCCTGGTGTTCCAGATTCTTGCATTCTGGCTGGTTATGGAGGCGTATGGATTGCATCTTTCCCTGTGGGCCGGCTCTGCAGTGCTGCTGATACTGCATCTGGGGACGGTTATCCCCAATGCGCCTTCCAATATCGGCACCTATCAATTTTTCTGCGTGGCAGGGCTTACCTTTTTTGGTGTTGATAAAACCGTGGCCGCCGGTTTTTCGATGGTGGTATTTATTATTCTCACCGTACCGCTCTGGGCAATCGGGCTCATTGCCATAGGCCGCAGCGGCATGACGCTCAAGCAGATCCGCGCTGACATTAAATGCCTTATAAACATGAAGTAGCTTGCTCCCCGGGATGATTACCGTCTGAAAACAGCTGCTTTTTTCTATCGACAGACGCTTTACACCTGTTATTACACCTGTTATATTATTATAATTATAATGCCGGCAGTATTGGTGAGCGTGGTGAAGTAAATATTTTCCCCCATGATGTTGAGGATATGAACTTAGCACAAATTAAAACCTCGGATATGCCCAAGCGCAAGCTGTTTCAGATTGAGCGGGCGGTCGTCCGGGAGATGACCGACCTGTGGTTCAGGCAGGGCTGCTATTTTGAGGGAAACTTTGCGGAAAACGCCGACATTGCCTTCCAGGGGCAGCAGATCAAGGTCACGTTTAAGCTGACCAGGGGCCTCAAGCAGGGCTCCTCTGAGGCAACGGTGAATGAGCTGATGAAGAGCCTGATCCTGACCATGGCCACTGATCCCGGTACCGGCGAGCTCCTGGAAAATTACGACTACATCATCGGCAACATCCTCGATGTGTTCATTTTCCGGCTCAGGGAAATCGGGGAGCGGAAATTTCTGATGCACCGCCTTATGACCCTTGACCTCGGGTTCAGGGTCTGCTTCGGCCTCGGCGATGCCTATTACGGAATCAGGAATGCGCGGCGCTTCCTGGATGAAGTGCTCATCAGTTCCAACAGCTCCACACCCGAGGAAACCGTCGGGAAGTTAATGGAAGCGGTGCGGGAAACGGAAAAGCTCGGCCTTAAAGAGCCGGGGGTCACGTTTCATATTGTGATGGAAAACGAAAACGAAGCAAGCTGCGTATGCCTGCCCCTGGTGATGCAGGAGACAAGTTTCGTGTCCCTTATCAGCGAACATACCCTGCGCTGCAATTTCATCGGCACCACCACCGGCAACGGGCAGTACCAGCCGCGCATGTTCAAAATTGATGCTCCCACCCGTCCCCTGCAGTTTGTTCAGCACAAGGGCTATCATTTTGCGTTCGACGAGCAGGCGCTTATGGACAAATTTGCCGCCACCGGGCTGGGGAAAAAGGACTTTTCCCCGGCTGAGCTGTTTTATGTAAAGCTGTTATTCAATGAATATGTATTGCTGGCCCATTTTCTCCTGCAGAGCACCATGCTTGACCCCGATGTGCGGCTGGTGCTCATTTTTCCGCGCCTCAACATCTTCAGCGTGATGCACGAAGAAAGACCTGAACTGCCGCCGGACGAGCCCCAGACCCTGGGAGAGCTGGCCTCCTATTATCCCCTGCGCTTCCGCATGGAAGAGGAAATCCCCGATGCGGCCCGGGCGGAGCGGTCGCCGCGCATCCCCGAGCGGGTGCTGC
>JAPLIX010000237.1 GCA_026388865.1 Pseudomonadota bacterium
CTGGCTGCTCTGGCGCTGCAGTGCGCTATCCAGTGCCCGTGAGCAATGCTTTGAGAAAACTGAATCACGGGGGGGGCGTTGTTTGCGTGCCATGGATCACAGACAGCAAATTCTTCGAATCTTGTACCTCATTACCAAAGACTGATCACCAACAGATGAACTCCAACAAAACACCACAGACAATAGGCCCAGATAGCAAGTTCGTATCTGCTGCTATGGGCCCGCAGCCATTTCAGATATTGGTTAAAATTCTCATCCACCTCAAAGAGGGCCTGCCATTAATTACCTCTCTGGGTTACATGATGCGGATATCCCTTTGCTACGTTTCTCGCCACTCGTGGCATACGGTGACTTTAGTATCCCCTCTCCCTGCTATCAACAGAATAATAGGCGCTGTCCCTATTTAATCAACACAATAATAGGCGCCTATATTACCCTGTTTATTCCTCTGTTGATTTACTTTAACAAATAGCCGGTGCTTCGCCCGCCTGTTTATTCCTCTGTTGATTTACTTTAACAAATAGCCGGTGCTTCGCCCGCCGGCGGAATCCTTGACAAGAATCCCTTTCTCAACTAGTGCGAGAATGTCCCGGAGGGCCGTATCCTGCGAACATTTCGTAATTTGCGCCCATTTGGAAGACGTAAGTTTGCCTTCAAAACCCTCGAACAGTTTATGGATCATCATTCGCTGCCGTTCGTTGATCGATCCGGACGGATGAAGTTCCCAAAAACGCGCTTTTCTGAACACATCCGCTAGAGTAGTTTCCGTTGAGTCTATCGCCCTATCCAGACAAGCCAGAAACCATTCAAGCCAGGCCGTGATATCGATCCCTGAGGTGCGAACAGATCCTGAACCTGTGTTTTTACTGTGCGTGTTTTTTTGTATCTTCTCGAGCACGTCGTAATAAGCTTTCCGTTCTTTACGGATCATGTCAGATATGCTGTAAAAACGCTGCGCACTTCCGTCCGCGCGTGCAAGTTGCATATCTGTGATAGCACGGGCAATGCGCCCGTTACCATCATCGAAAGGATGGATGGTCACAAACCACAAATGAGCGATACCGGCCTTCAACACGGGGTCGATCTCTATCGTATGATTCATGGTGAGCAAAGTCGAACCATTGAACCAATTGAGGAAATCCTTCATTTCCCTGACAAGGCGAGCGGCTTCCGGCGCCTCAAAATGCACTCGCTCACGTCCGGCAGGCCCGGAGACAACCTGCATCGAACCATGGCTGTCGTCGCGCCAGGCACCCGCACCGATCTTATGCATCCCGCTATACCCTGTTGGAAAAAGACTTGCGTGCCAGCCGAAAAGCCGTTCCTTGGTAAGCTTCTTATTAAAATTCTGTGTGGCATCCAGCATCATCTCCACCACGCCATCAACATGCCGGTCGGAAGAAACAAGACCGGCAATATCCAGACCCAGCCTCCGCGCGATGGAAGAGCGCACCTGAACAGCATCTAGAATCTCGCCTTCAATTTCACTGCTTTTGATGACATCAAGTGTCAGCGTCTGCAGCATGGCCTCGGTGCGCAAGGCAAATCCCATTGCTTCCATACGCCCCACAAGCCGTCCCTGACGGTTACGGATAGAGCCAAGCAAAGCCGCGATCTTCTCGTGATCCCAGACAAACTTTGGCCAGATATTAAGTTGGTGGATATAGTGCATTATCATTCTCCGCTCATCATGCGGAGAATATAGCACCTATTCACACCGCATACGCAAGTTGAATTGGAGGCAAAGTGAAGGAGATATTCAAGTGGAATATTACAGAAGCTACTGTAAATAAGACGCGATGGAGTTTAATGTTTGCACATGGTTGTCTATGAGAAAATCGGTCCAGATATCAAGCCCGTATTTTCTGCTATGGGTCCCAGTTGTTTCAGATACTGGTTAAAATCCTCATCCACCTCAAAGAGGGCCTGCCAATAATTGCCTCTCTGTGTTACATGATGCGGATATCCCTTTGCTACGTTTCTCGCCACTCGTGGCATACGGTGATTTAGTATCCCCTCTCCCTGCTGTCAACAGAATAATGGGCGGTGTCCCAATTTAATCAAATATATATCGACAGGTGCTTCTTTCCGGGCTATAAAAGTACATTTAGGACTTTTACTTCTTTGAATATGTGATTTTGTTTCCCTATAAATAATGCTATATATATTGGCACTAAAAAGGGAGGTGAAAGATGTCAGTAATTCTAACCATTACTATGCCTGAAACCGTTTTTTCTGCCGTACGGAAAAGCCCTTCCGAATTTACGGCAGAAATGCGTCTGGCTGCAGCAGTAAAATGGTACGAGATGGGAACCATATCACAGGAAAAAGCAGCTGAAGTTGCAGGTCTCACAAGGACAGATTTTTTAACTTCATTGGCCCGTTTTCGTGTATCTCCATTTCAATACTCCTCAAAGGAAATAGAAGAAGAGTTGCTCAATGCAGATTAGCCGTGTAGTCGTCAATGCATCCCCCCTTATTTGTCTCTTTAAAAGCGGGCTCGAGAATCTTTTGCGGGAATTATTTCAGGATATTGTCGTGCCGGATGCAGTTATAAAAGAAGTTATGGCAGAAGGGGTGTACGATTGTGCCTGCAAAACGCTGCTCTCGCATGACTGGCTACGCAGGGCAGAAGATAGTCCCATTGAACCTTATGTTGCATCATGGGATTTAGGTTTTGGAGAAAGCAGTGTGCTGTCCTTTGCATTGAAGAACCCTGAATACTGGGCAATTATAGATGATTTGGAAGCGCTCAGATGTGCCATGTCACTTAAATGCCGTTATACTGGAACGGTTGGAAT
>JAPLIX010000292.1 GCA_026388865.1 Pseudomonadota bacterium
AAAGCACCCTGCTTGGCCATTTTAGAAAGGCAAAAAGATACTGCGTGGCATTTAATGATTTAGGCGATGTCTATAACTACTGCAAGGAACATATCAATGGATCAGAAAAAGAAGGCTCCTGCGAAGCCGCTAAAGTCTCAAGAAAATAATCTCCTGGCGCTGGAAGCAAAGTATTGTTCCTGGGGGGATACGGTCCACTATGCCGAGAAGCTTAACCTCTTCAGTGCTGCTGACGGCATCTATTTGTATGACCGCGCCGGAACAGAGTATCTTGACCTGCAGATGTGGTATTCAGCCGTTAATTTCGGCTACAAAAACAGACGCCTCAACGACGCGCTGAAAACGCAGATTGATACCTTACCTCAGCTTGCCTGTCAGTATCTGCATGAAGATAAAATAGTGCTGGCTGCAAAGCTTGCGCAGGGGATAGAAAAATCCTTCAAAGCAAAAGGCAGAATCCATTTCAATGTAGGCGGTTCCGCGGCCGTAGAGGATTCTCTCAAAATTGTCCGCAATCATACCGGCAAAAATCTGGTGTTTGCCTTCATGGGCGGCTATCACGGCCGCACGCTCGGCGCCACCGCCATTACCTCAAGCTACCGCTACCGGGAGCGCTTCGGGCACTTTTCCGACCGTGCTGTTTTTATCCCCTACCCCTATTGTTTCCGCTGCCCCTATGAAAAGAAGCTCAGGAACTGCGATCTCTTTTGCCTGAAACAGTTTGAGCGGCTGTTTGAAACAGAATACTACTCTGTGGTGAATCATAAGACCGGCAATTGCGAGTGCGGCGCTTTTTACATGGAGACCGTCCAGGGAACAGGCGGCTATATCATCCCGCCCCGTGAATACTTCCCGCGCTTAAAGCAGGTCCTGGACAGATATAATATACTGCTGGTTGATGATGAAATTCAGATGGGCTTCTTCAGGACCGGCAAGCTCTGGGCCATTGAACATTTTAACGTCGTCCCGGACATACTGGTTTTCGGCAAAGCTCTCACCAACGGCCTGAACCCCATATCCGGCATGTGGGCAAAAGAAAAGCTTATTGCGCCCAGCGTCTTTCCTCCGGGCTCGACCCACTCCACCTTTTCTGCCAACTCCCTGGGCACGGCGGTCGGGCTGGAAACCATGCGTCTGATCGAAGAATCTGATTTCAGCAGGCAGGTTCCCGCGAAAGGAAAATATTTTGTTTCCCGGCTCAAACAGCTGCAGCATAAATACCCGCAGATCGGTGATGTTGACGGCATTGGACTTGCGATTCGAGTTGAGATCTGCCAAAAAGACGGGTTCACCCCGAACAAGGAGTTAACGGATGCCATAACCACGATCGGATTGAGCGGTAATTTGCGTGCGGGCGGCGGAAAAAGAGGACTCATCCTTGATGTAGGCGGTTATTATAAAAACGTCTTCACCCTGGCCCCATCCCTCTACATAACCAGGCCGGAGATAGACCTGTCAGTTGATCTCTTTGAAGAAGCCCTGCGAAAAGGCTTGTCCAAAATTAAATAATGAATTCCATACCACCCACTGCAAGTACCTGTGCTGTTGCGTCAAACAGCAGAGATTCTTTTATCCCCGGTGCTGAATGGCTGCGCATAGCTGTAGTGATGCTCCTTGCCGCCGCTGTCCTATTCGTGAACATCGGGGGCTGGGAACTATGGACTCCTGATGAGCCGCGCTACGCGCAGGTTGCCCGCGAAATGCTGAATACCGGGAACTATATTGTTCCAAGCCTCGGGGCCGAGCCGTACTCGAACAAGCCGCCGCTTTTTTTCTGGCTTATAGCACTCAGCGCCAGGCACTATGGGAGCGTCAGCGCTGCCGCGGCCCGGCTCCCGTCAGCAGTGGCTGCGCTGGGGGTGCTGCTTCTCACCTACCTGCTGGGCCGGAAACTGTATAACCCGCTGACCGGTTTTTTTTCCGGTCTCATCCTGTTTACCGGGTTTGAATTTTTCTGGCTTGCCCCCCGGGCGCATCTTGACATGACCCTCACCTTCTGGATCACCCTTTCCCAGTTTCTTTTTTATTGCGGTTATACCAGTGAAAAGTACCGGAGCCGGCTGTACCTGTTATCTTTTTTCTCTGCAGGACTTTCCATTTTAACCAAGGGCCCGGTCGGCCTTATTATTGTTCTTATAACCATCGCTTTATTTTTATCCATAAAACTTGAATTTAATAAATTGAAAGAACTGCAGCTGGGCAAAGGCCTCCTCATTGCTGTCGGCGTGGTGGCCCTCTGGCTTATTCCCGCGTGCATCATGGGCGGGTCCGAATACACGCGAAACATTCTCCTGAAGGAAAATCTTGGAATAATTAAAAATTCATTCAGCCATAGGGCACCGTTTTATTTTTACCTGATACATTTCCCCAAGGATTTTCTGCCCTGGACCTTTTTTATCCCCAGCGCAGTCATATATTTCTGGCAGCAGAAGCGGAAAGGTGAGTCGCTTGATATTCTCTTCCCTCTGGTCTGGTTTCTCGGTGGCTTCATTTTTCTTTCCTGCATCTCGAGTAAACGAAATATTTACCTCCTTTCGCTCTATCCTGCCACCGCGCTCATGATGGCTAAATTCTGGTGCGGCAATATATGTGCTGAGGCCGCGCCTTCGCAAAACAGGCTGTCCGGGCTCTTCCGTTTTCCTCTCTATCTATTTTTTGCCGCTCTTGGCCTCTGCGGCCTGTTTATTTTAATATGCGCCCTTGGCCGGTTCCGTTTCGCCGACTTTATTTCCGGCATCGATTTTACCATATACCCTGCGGCATTTGTTCTCTGTGCGGCAGGATATTCTGGAGTTATGCTGGTAAAAAGGAATACCCCGGCCGTTCTATTGTTCTACTTCATAATACTTCTTATGAGCGGTTCATTTTTCTTCACGGTATTAAAGGTGTTGCCTGCCAGGGACCAGGGCAAAGCGACACGGGCATCTTTTGCAAAGGTGGAACAAATCGTGGGGCCCGAACAGCTTCTCGTATATTTTCGTATCGACCAGTCGCTTTTCTATTTTTTAAAACGCGAGCCATCCCCGGAAATCAAGGATTTTAATAAACTCGCTGAGCGTCTTGCCGCCCCCGGACCGGTTTACTGCCTGATGCAGGATAAA
>JAPLIX010000521.1 GCA_026388865.1 Pseudomonadota bacterium
CGCACTCCCGTAAAAACGCTTATTCAAGCGCGTGAAATTGGCCTGCGCATGGGACTGCGCTACGTATATACCGGTAACGTTCCGGAAGAGCAGGGTGAAAATACGTATTGCTATAACTGCGGTGAATTGCTTATTGAGCGGTGTGGATTCAGCGTGAGAAAAAACCGGCTTAGAAGCGGGCACTGTCCTGAATGTCGGGTCCAGATTGCCGGCGTTGATTCGCAGGAGGGATAATCTAACAATCCTTGTTTCTTGTCTTAAAAGTCTGATCGAACAATGATTCCCTAATCATTCGCTCTGCTATCTTTTTGCTGTAAACAACGTATGCGCCATTTTTAATAGCTTCCCTGAGGGCTGCTATTTTTTCTTCTCTTATATCCGGTGCTTCTTTAACTATTTTTTTTATCATTTCTATCTCTTTCAGTATTTCACTGTCACTGTGAGAAGGTGATAGCTTATTTTTAATAATTTTTTTTTAATTTCAACAGACGAACGATATGGTTTCAAATCTATAACTGATGCTTTCTTCTTTTTCCTCATTTCCATTTATCCCATTTTCGCTTTTTATCAGAACCTATCATAGTTATCGAATAAATACAACGAAACTTTAACTTTTAAATTGAATAATAATCTACCACAGGTAATTGAGATTATAAAGTTTGTTATTGCGTAGTATGTGTGCGAGAGGTAACTGCAGGGGATAAACTGAATTGGAGATTAGGGAGCTATAAATTTATACCGGTAAACGTATCGACACGTTGGTATCACCGGGAGTGCTAGTGATATTAAAAACTGGTTTGTATGGTGCCAAAAGCATTTTTATTTGCGACATTCCTCCAGTCTTTTTTATATTCTGCGAGGGCTGGTTATTTAAATAGTTAATCAGCGCCGCACGTGTCTCCTCATCAATACCGCATCCATTATCGTGAAATTCTATTACAATACAGGTCCCATCATATCTGCCGGTGATGGTGAGTCTTTTATTCGTTGCCCACTCCATTGCATGTATGCTGTTATTAATAATATGCATAACGCTGTGTGAAAAGTGAGAGTAGACCCCGTTTATATAAGGAATTGTTTCATCCAGATAACATGCTTTCTCTATTTTATGTTTAAATGTCATATCTGCTTCTAAAAAGCTCATCTCTTCCTTTAAGAGCAGACATAGATTAATGGGCTGGATTTTGTCAAGCTGCTCATTAATACTTTTCTGTGTTACA
This sequence comes from Pseudomonadota bacterium, assembly GCA_026388865.1. Classification (GTDB taxonomy): domain Bacteria; phylum Desulfobacterota; class WTBG01; order CAIYCZ01; family CAIYCZ01; genus JAPLIX01. The sequence goes on from JAPLIX010000521.1 coordinate 1,221, forward strand.
TTTTTTAATATATCGGAAACCCGCTCCGTATTTTCTATAATAAGCGTAAGGTCCCGTGCTATTTTTTCAAACTCGTCATTGGCAGATATCTGTGCCGTGCACTTTTCTTTCAATTTCTGCATGCGCATCTGAACCATTTCAGACCGCCCTATTATCGTTGAAAGAGGTGTATTGATATTGTGTGTTATGCCCCGCATGAGAGAGCCGATCATGGCTAAATTATCCCGTTGCTGAATCGTCAATTCTGGCAGCACCAGTCTCCTCCTTTTTAATTGTTCTCAAAAGCCTTTCGTAATTTTCCTTTCAGTCTAATGACGGCTTTCGTATGAATCTGGGAAACCCTCGACTCAGTAAGTTTCAGCACCTTACCGATTTCTTTCATGGTAAGCTCATCATAATAGTACAGCGAAATTACCATTTTTTCTTTTTCCGGTAGAAGGTCAATACAGCGTGCAACCACGTTTTTCAGCTCATCAGTTTTTAGCTGCTCAAGTGGATTTGCATTATCCCCAGCTGCAAGAAAATCGAGTAATGGTTTTTTTGAATCGTTATACTTGCTTACCATTTCAAGACTGAGCAAAGAGATACCACCGGCACGGCTTAGAAACTCATGGAGCTTTTCCACTTCAATGTCCATGGCATCTGCCAGTTCCTCATCACTCGCCTTCCTGCCAAGCTTCTTTTCCAGCTCGGAGCCGGTAGTTTCAAGCCACGTAGCAATTTTTCTCACAGATCTCGGTACCCAATCCATAGCGCGCAACTCGTCAAGTATGGCTCCTTTAATGCGGAATTCTGCATAGGTTTCAAATTTGACCCCTCTCTCGGGGTCAAATTTCTCAAGAGCATCCATTAGGCCCAGCACCCCGGTATTTATCATATCATCAGTCTCGATATGTGAAGGCAGACGCATGGCTATTCTATTGGCAATGTATTTAATCATAGGCGCATATTTAATAATAAGCTCCTGCCTTTTCAGGATACCCTTTTTGGTAGTTCTGGCTGGGAGATAATGGGCGGCTGTTCTCATACTTTTCTCCTCAATATAGGTTTGCTGAATAATAGAATTTTGTACCGTTTCTTTCCACACGCTATACTGTTTGTACAAGTCCCATGCCAATTAGCGAGTTAATGGGGTACAGATTTGGGTGATTAACAAAAACTAAGAATTGTTTGCTCGAGGTGAAAATGCCTCACTACAGCACTAATAAAGGGAGTGAATGCTATGATACGGTGTGGTAAGAACTGTGTAGGTTTTAACTAAAAAATGTGTATAATTATTGTCATTACTGTCGTTCTATGCCTTCAAAATGAACACTTTTGTTCAATAAAGTGCAATGTATGCAATAATATTCATAAATTTTGAGGTAAAGTATCCCTTTCAAAACAGCCCGGGTTCACAACATCATCACAATATAACTATATAGCCTTTTGCTTGTTATTTTAAGATTTTCTTTATCGTCAGCTTTTTTATAACGATATCCTTCAGTGGCCGATCCCTGGCATCTTTTTCTGCATTGCTGATTTTTTCTAAAACTTCCTGCCCTTCAACAACCTGTCCAAAAATACTATGCCGGCCGTCAAGCCAGGGCGTCGGAACCGTGGTTATGAAAAACTGGCTGCCATTGGTATTCGGTCCGCTATTAGCCATGGCAAGCTTTCCGGGTTTATCAAAACGCAGCAGGTGATGAAATTCATCTTCAAATTTATATCCCGGCCCTCCTCTTCCGGTCCCAGTCGGATCGCCTCCCTGGATCATAAACTTTGGAATAACCCGGTGGAATACAAGTCCATCATAAAACGGCCTTTTCATATTCTTCCCGGTTACCGGATCAATAAACTCCTTTGTCCCTTCTGCAAGCCCGATGAAGTTATCAACCGTCTTTGGTGCTTCATCGCCAAACAGCTTGCAGACAATCTTTCCCATGGTTGTGTCAAATACTACATAAACACCCGGTATTTGCTTCCAATCAGCTTTCTCCTGAGCAGCGCTGTTAATACTGGCAATTAATAAAGCAATGGACATAACTATTAACACGATCATCAATCCTTTCATGTTGAGCCTCCCGACTTTTAAGATTATTATTATATTATTGATATTCATATTATTATTCTATATCATTTTAACTGCATCAAGTGCAGCATATTGTATCATGAATTTAAATTTTCTCAAAACTTC
>JAPLIX010000244.1 GCA_026388865.1 Pseudomonadota bacterium
ATGGTGCTTCCCCTTCGTTGCACTCTGGGCTTCGGCTCACACGCTCGCAATGACTCTACACCCGTCTGCTTATTTATGTCGTTCACTATAGTGTTTGAATTTTGTATTTGTTTCGTGCTTCGACATTCGTATTTCGAATTTATCTTGCCAAATATTTTAGTATGCTTTATATCCTGAAAATCAAAAGTTGTCCATGGAGAAAAAGCGCCCTGTTGTTTCCAGGACTTTCTCCATAATTTATAGTGCTGTCATTACTAGAGCGCACGTGGGTTTTTTAGCCACAACAAAAACGCTTGATCTTCGTGGAACGGCAGGTGCCTTGCGAATTCTCTCCTGCCAGACCCCATTGCATTCCCCTTTGTCGAAGGCTCTGGAATCTGCCTGCCCCGTGTTGTTCGACAAGCTCACAACCGGGGTCCTGACGCAAGCCACTAAGAATATTGTTGTGGCGTTAAAAACCCCCTTGCGCTCGTGCTCCACTGCTCGATCCTATCCTTTCACTGCGGTCATGCCGTTTGTTGGTTTTCTATGCCTTAATTTTGGGGGAAGTCCTGTGTTGTTTCATGTTGACTGTCGAGTGATTGTGAGATAAAGAGGAAATAGCCATCGATAGAGCACCCTCATTATGAAACTTCCGAAAAACAAAACTAAAATTGTCTGCACCATAGGGCCTGCATCTGATTCTCCGGATATTATGGAGCAGATGCTTCGCTCCGGCATGGACGTGGCGCGGATTAACTTCTCACACGGAGATTTTGCCGGTCACAAAACAGTTATTGAAAATCTTCGCAGCGCTGCCCGCACGGCCGGAAAGCGTGTGGCAATCATGGCAGATCTTCCCGGGCCGAAGATCCGCATTGGCCAGCTGATCAGGGAACCGCTTGAACTTCGTTCCGGTGATGCCTTCATCCTTACCACTGAAGAAGTCTTCGGTGATGAGCGCCGGCGGAGAGCTGCGCTCGCGCAAGGGGCTCAATCTTCCCGGCATTGATCTTGGTATCAGCGCTTTTACCGAACGCGACGCCCAGTGCCTCAAGTTTGCCCTTGAACAGGGCGTGGATGCAGTCAGCCAGTCGTTTGTTGAGTCGCGGGCTGATATTGAGGCAGTCCGTTCAGCTGCTGCAACGCAGGGGTACCATCCCTTTATCATTGCAAAAATTGAGCGTTCCCGCGCTCTTGACCATATCGATGAGATACTGGAAGCGGCTGACGGTATCATGGTTGCGCGCGGAGACCTGGGGGTTGAGACCCCGATTGAGCGGATAGCAGTTATCCAGAAGCAGATTATTCACCAGGCCAATCTTATCGGCAAGCCGGTTATTACGGCCACGCAGATGCTTGAATCAATGACTGCCAGCCGCCGCCCCACCCGCGCCGAATCAACTGATGTTGCCAATGCCATTCTCGACGGCACTGACTGCGTGATGCTTTCCGAGGAATCGGCCATGGGCAGCTACCCGGTGGAGGCGGTCAGTATGCTTGCCAGAATCGCTGCAGCCATTGAACCCCACCGGTCAGCCGGTACTGTCAGAGAGACGTTAAAAGAAGGTGGTCGCAGCAGAGAGCAGGGTCTCGCTGATTTAATTGCCTTGAGCGTTGAGAGGACACTTGAGCATATCTCCCCCGCAGCAGTCTTTGTCCCGACCCTCACCGGCGCCACTGCCCGAAGCATTGCCCGTTTCAGGCTCCCGGTCTGGATAACAGGCGTCAGCTCTCAGGAACAGACCTGCCGGCGCCTGCAGTTTTCCTACGGCATTTACCCGGTACATGAACCTGATCACCCTGAAGACTGGAATGCCTATAGCAGGGCATGGCTGGATAGCCATGGGGTGGAGGGAAATATAGTTATAGTAACCGAGGGCCCGTCTTCCAAGCACCCTGAAGCAAACAACCGCATGGAGATACTGGATCTCACCCGCAAGATATAACAGGCTGTTGAAAAACACCCATCTGCTGCGTTGCGCTCATC
>JAPLIX010000390.1 GCA_026388865.1 Pseudomonadota bacterium
ATTTCGCGCGCCTTGCATCTGGATGTTTTTGACCAGCCCGAGAGAAAACTACTTTTTCAACTACCTTATAGAATCTGCCGCCGGTCCTGCGGGTAACTTTTTTGCTTGTTCAAGTCTCTGGATTTATTTTTATCCCTGCTCATAGAAAAAGCCTTAAGCTGTCAGCTATTATCAAACAACCTCATCTGCTTTGGCTTCTTCTCCAGCTTTTCCTTCATCCTCTTGGCAATGAGCGGGTCCGTGTACCGGGTGGCGGTTTCCACGGGAATGCCTACAAGAAACTCTGAACAGGGCAGCGCCCTTCGTTCGCCAAACAAAAATCTGCTTTGTGTATGCAGCAGATAGAGTTTTTCTTTGGCCCGCGTCAGACCCACATAGAACAGCCTGCGCTCTTCTTCAGGATCATCTGCCGCGTCCGCGTCAGCGCCCCGGTCATAGGGAAACAGGCCTTGCTCAAGCGGGAAACTCCAGCCCCTTGGCGCCGTGCACGGTCAGGAGCGTCACCGCTTCCTGCTGCGGACATATCTGCTCTCCTTCCCTGAGCAGGGCTATCTTACTCAGAAAATGAGGAATACCTTCCGCGGCCGGGACAGCGGAAAACGGCATGGCTGCGGTAATCAGGTCGAGCAGGTTTTCATCTGTTTGAGAAACAGAAGATTCTTCATTGTCTGCAGAAGCCGCTCCGATAGAAAGCTTTGCTGCTATCTCCCTGATGAGCTGGTCAAGGGGCAGGGTTCTCGCTTTCTCCGTAAGCTCATCAAGCAGCCCGAGAAATGAGTGCAGCCGCGCCCGGCGGTCTGCGGTTATCTCCGGGAGGCTGAACTCCTGCCTGATGCTTTCAATGACGGTGGTGCCTGATTTTCCCGCATAATCCTTCAGGCTTGCAACTGTTTTCGGGCCAAGGCCTTTTATCGCGTTCTCCAGCAGCGCAGCCGCGGCCAGATCATTTCCCTGATCGTGCAGCAGCTCAAGCATTGCGATAATGACTTCAGCGTCCGGCTCTTCATAGAGCGAGCGGTCTCTTGCCACCTGCAGCGGGATGCCGGCCTGCTCAAGAGCTTCTTTAATAAGCCGTGCCTGGGCATGGAGGCGGTAGAGCACCGCGATATCCTTGAAGCTCAGCTCCGGCAGCTCTTCATCTCTTTGGTCGTGGCCAAGGGACTCAAAGCGGGCGCCGCCCACAAGCCTTCCTATCTCGCTTGCGATAAAGCGCGCTTCCTGCCGCTCATCAAGCAGCTCGCACAGTTCAATACGGGCGCCAGCCGGTTTCACGGCGATGAGCTTTTTTTCAATGCGCTCTTTATTTTTCTCAATGACCTGCTGGCTGGCCGCAATAATGGTGCGGGTGGAGCGAAAGTTCTCTTCGAGTTTGACAATCGTTGCATCCGGGAAGTCCTGCTGAAAATTTAAAAAATTCTTTACCTGGGCTCCCCTGAAGGCATAAATCGCCTGGTCCGCATCACCGACCGCGCAGAGATTGGGGTGCGCCCCGGCAAGCTCCCGCAAGAGGAGGTACTGGGCGGTATTCAAGTCCTGGTATTCATCGACTGAAAGATGCGAGAACCGGGTGCGAAGCTCCTGTGCATGGAGAGAAAATTTTTTAAGGAAGACCAGGGTCTTTATGATCAGATCATCAAAGTCAAGCAGCCCTTGCCGCTCAAGTACTTCCTGATATGCCCTGAGAAACGGCGAGCAGCTTTCAGATGTCAGCTCGTGATTCTCCGCGGCGAGCCGGGCGCGATCATTTTTTTCGCGGGACAGCATCAGCTCGTACTTCTTCAGCGAGAGCGACTGCTGTTCAGGGAAAAATCGGGGCGCGAGATTGCGGATAACCGCGGCCTGATCCGCCGGGGAGATAATCTCAAAGTCGCTCACAAAGCCTGCGCTGCGGCATTCATGCTTTAAAATCCGGTGGCAGAGCGAGTGGATGGTCCCGACAAAAAGCGCGGAGAGGTCAATGCCCTGGCTGCAGAGCGCGGCTATTCTTTCGCGCATCTCATCGGCTGCCCTGGTGGTAAAGGTGATGGCGAGAAGCTTTTCCGCGGGAATGCGCGCTTCCGCGACGAGATATGCCAGGCGGTGCACCAGGGTGCGGGTTTTCCCGGTACCGGCCCCGGCAATAATCAGCAGCGGTCCATTGACCGTTTGTGCTGCTGCGCGCTGGCTGGGGCTGAGAGAGGAAAGAAGATCAGACATATGTTTTATAAGTGCTGAGTAACGAGTGCCCTTCGACCGTGAGCTCAGGGCCGAACGGCTGAGTTATGAGTGAAAAAGCTTTTTACTGTCAGAAGACAGAGGACAGATAACAGACGAAACATCGCAATGCCGAGATTGCCGCATCGTCCCGAGTCACAAGTCACGACTTTCATTCTGCATTCCGCAATCCGAATTCCGCATTCCCCCGCCCCAAATCCCCTGTCCCCAATCCCGAATCCCTGGTTGTTAAAACAGCGCCAGCTGATTTTCCCGCCTCTCCCACGGCTCAAAGACTTTTATGACGCCGTACGCCCCGTCATAGCCGGGGCTTATGTGAACCTTGCCCGCGCGGATTCTTTTGAGCGCTTCAGCGAGCAGGCTGTAGCCCGCCTCTTTAAGCTGTGAAAGCGAACAATCCCGCAGGATAAAGAATTCATTGCCGAAGGTTTCCAAAAGTTTTTGGTAGTGCTGCGCGACCTTCTTGCTTTTAACACCCACGCCGTACACCTCTCCCAGCACCTCGGACATCGGTATTGAGCTGAGAAACGGAAAGGCCTGCTGCGGTTTACATCCCGCTTCCCGGTCAGAAAGCAGTGCTACCCGGTGCATAACGCCGACGGTAACCTTTTTGCCGCACGCCGGGCAGAGGCCGCTTAACGACCGGGTCTCTTCAGGGCTCATACACCTGCTGCAGGCGCGGTGGCCGTCATAATGGTACTTGCCTTCCTCGGGGAAAAACTCGATAGTGCCCAGAAACCGCTTATGATCCTTTGTCTTTAACGCATCACGCATGGCGAAATAGGACAGCTCACTGTCAAAGATATTTGCCTCCCTGCCGAGCTTTTCCGGAGAGTGGGCATCAGAATTGGAAACCAGCACAAAGGGGTCAAGCCGCGAGACGCGCCAGTGGGGTCAAGCCGCGAGACGCGCCAGTTCATGGCCGGGTCGGATGAGAGGCCTGTTTCCAGGGCAAAGATCTGCGGCGTCAATTCTTCAAAACACTCCTCAACCGCGTCAAAGCCGCTGGCAGCACCAAGAACGGAGAAGTGGGGGGTCCAGATGTGAGCCGGGATGCAGGTATTGTCGGGTGAAGCGTCCAGCACCAGCTGCAGAAGGAGTTTACAGTCCATGCCCAGGATCGGCCGGCCGTCGGATTTAATATTGCCGCGCTCCTGCAATGCTGCATTGAGTTTTCCGGCGCTTATAAGGTCAGGGGCAAGTATCACCGTATGGATTTTTCTGGTGCGCTCGCCTTTTTTATAGATGGTGCTTATCTCGGCCGAGAGCATAAACCTGACAGCTGCGCGGCAGGTCGCGGGGATTTCGCTATCCCGGCTTGCGGCATATTTTTTTTTGAGCTGAAAGAGACCGGGCTCGGCAGGCTCGAGTTTTTCCCTGAGCTCGGCAAACCATTGGGGATGGGTAAAATCACCGCAGCCCACCACGGTTATGCCCTTGAGCTGAGCCCACTGGTAGAGATTTTCCAGGTTCATCTGGGGGCTGGTAGCGCGGGAAAATCGTGAATGGATGTGGAGGTCGGCGATGAACGGCATAAGGGAACGGAGCTCTCCCGCAGGGTAGCGGGGTTATTTATTCGACACTGGCGGAACCATCTGCCCCGGTGCTTTCAGATTCCGGCATACCCAGGCAGTCCGGGCAGTATGCTACTGCCTTGCCGCAGTGACACACGGCATCATAGCCCCCCTGGGGCTGCGGGATTTTTCTTCGGTTATTATATGCCCAGTAATTGCGCACCTGGACTTTGCGGCGGTTTTGCCTTTTTGATTCTTTCATAAGCTCTGATAGTGCAGCGTCATAATGCGCGTTTTTTAGCATGTTCAGGCAGCGGGTGCAAGATGTTTGTGGGCTGCCGTTAATGTAGATGCTGCTTCCGGAGGCTTCAATGCGGGGAATACAATGGGGTCTGGCAGGAGAGAATTCGTCCCGAAGCCCGAAGGGTTTCGGGATTGTGGCTACCCCCCCTGCGCTCTAGTAATGACAGCTATATAAATTTTGGGGAACGACCTGTTATTAAAATAGTTGCAATACGCACTGCAGGTATTATACTATTAATAAATATAGCTCGTTACCCATGTTAATTGAAGGAAGGGAGCCATGGCAACATTTAAATTTATAAGCTTCTTAGTTATTCTTGCAGTTGTGGCAGGTTTTGTTTATGGGAATGCAACTGTTGTCCCGGTCAAGTTTTTTGGTTGGGAAATGGCTTCAATGTCACTTTCTCTTCTGCTTCTGGCAGTTCTTTTTGTTGGTATTATCGTAGGGTGGAGTTACTCTTTTTGGACATTCAGAAAAAAAGATGCCAGAGATGAAGACCTGAAAGCATTGTAGCTTTAAGTAACTGTCCATATTCAGACAAGGAGGGTACTAATATGATCTCGGGATTATCGTTTGTCATCTCAATTGTAGCATTGGTCCTGGCGTATCTTGCCTTTCAGCGAAGCGGGGGAAACCTGGAGCTCAAATCAAAGGTTGAGCAGCTGGGCATCACCACCGACACCATGCGGGACAAGCTGGCTGATGTTCTCAGCCGCATGGAAAAGGCCGTGCGGGGCATACAGACAAAACCTTCCGCACCGCCGGATGACCATCAGGCCGGGTCTTCATCGCAGAAAGATGGAGATAACCGGTAATACTGCCGGTGGTGAATTTTCGCCTCAGGCACGCGGGAAGGCAGTTAATTGCTTAACAGCATGCCGGGATCGGCAAGGTGCAATACATCTTTGCCGAGAATTGCCGCTGAGATACCCATGCCCAGGGCAAGCGTCATAATAATAATGACCGCAAGTCCTGCCTGGCGCGGCTTTAAACGGTGAATCTCCTGCAGCCCGAGAAATATAAGGTAAATGCCGTAGAGCGAAGCAATGGTTCCGATAAAAGGAATCCAGGCGCCGAGGTCCGTGACGCTGGAGTAGGCTATGATGCGAAAGGTTGCGGCAAAGGGAGCGCCACCGCCAAAGGCCCTGGTCGCCAGTCCATGCAGGAGGCCGCTGACGATAAAATCTGACAGCATATTGGAAAAAAACAGGATCAGAAATAAGCGGTAATCCCCGTTCAGGATGTTGGCCATACACAGGGAAGACAGAAACACGCACAGGGAAAGAAACAGCAGGGGATTGAGCAGGCTGCCCTGCTGCGGCAGGCCCTGAAAAAAAACCACGGGGCGAACAACTACTTCCTTACAAATCCGCGCAAAACTTTCTACCAGCTGGGAAGGACTGAATTCCATTTCTGCATCACTCCGCATTAACAATAGGTCTCTCTTCTGATTTCTCGAAATTATAACAACCTTACGTCTGGATAACAAGTTTAAAGACGCATACAACCCCATGGCAGCAAAAAATAAAACAACAACAGAAAAGAAGCAGCTGGAAAACCTGGATAAGACATATATCTGGCACCCCTTCACCCAGATGAAGGACTACTGCCGCACGAGCCCCCTCATTATTGAACGGGGCCAGGGATCATGGCTCTATGACATAGCGGGGAACCGCTATATCGATGGCGTCTCCTCGCTCTGGGTTACCATCCACGGCCATTGCAAGCGGGAAATCGACGCGGCCATCATCAAGCAGGTGAAAAAAATCTCACACTCGACGCTGCTCGGCCTTACCAATATGCCGGCTGTCAGGCTGGCACAGAAGCTGGCACAGATTTCCCCCCGGGGGCTGAGCAGAATTTTTTACTCCGATAACGGCTCAACAGCGGTTGAAGTCGCTTTAAAGATCGCTTTTCAGTACTGGCAGCAGGCCTCCCGCGCAGCGCGGACAAAAAAATCTTTTGTCACCCTGCGCAACGCCTACCATGGTGATACCATCGGAGCGGTGAGCGTCGGCGGGATTGATCTTTTTCACCGCATCTATAAACCGCTGCTCTTTAAAACCTTCCCGGTTGACTCACCGTACTGCTACCGCTGCCCGCTCAAGCGCGCGTATCCGGCGTGCCGGCTTGAATGCCTGAACTCCCTGGAAAAGACCCTGAAAAAACATCACGCTGAAATCACCGCCCTCATCATGGAGCCGCTGGTGCAGGGCGCGGCCGGGATGATTGTCTTTCCCCGCGGCTATGTCAGCGAGGCCCGCAGCCTCTGCACGCGCTACAACCTTCTTTTTATTGCTGACGAGGTTGCCGTGGGGTTTGGCAGAACCGGCAAAATGTTTGCCTGCGAGCATGAAAAGGTGCAGCCCGATCTCATGGCCCTGGCAAAGGGAATTACCGGCGGGACGCTGCCGCTTGCCGCCACCCTTGCCACAGACAGAATTTACCGCGCGTTCCTTGGAGAGTTTCAGGATTTAAAGACCTTCTACCATGGTCATACCTACACCGGAAACCCGGTTGCCTGCGCCGCGGCCCTGGCCAGCCTTGAAGTATTTGAAAAAGAGCGCGTGCTTGCCGGCCTGCAGCCAAAAATCAAGTTTCTAAAAGAGCGCCTCAAGGCATTTTATCATCTGCGTCACGTCGGTGATGTGCGCCAGTGCGGATTCATGGCGGGCATAGAGCTGGTGGCAGACCGTGACACTAAAAAGCCCTTTCCGGTGAAGAAGAAAATCGGGCAGCAGGTGATAGCTGAAGCACGGCGCCGCGGCGTCATCATCAGGCCCCTGGGGGATGTGATCGTTCTTATGCCGCCGCTGTCCATAGCAGTGAAGGAGCTGGAAACCCTGAT
>JAPLIX010000556.1 GCA_026388865.1 Pseudomonadota bacterium
CCGCAGCAGTATTAAAAGTTCAGAGATGAACGTAGGGCCGTGGTGTGTCTAAAATCAGGGGGAATATTTGAGTAGCGAAAATACCATTGTTTTTATTTTTTCAACTTTTTCCTTGACAGGAGCATTATAGGATGTCCCCTAGTCGTTCCTTTCTTTGACACCATGTAGTGATAAATTGTTAAAAACAATAAAAAATGCTTAATATTTCTGCTAATAAAAATTCTTGCGTTACTTTTTTAATTAGAATATAATGGTATTCAACGGAATGTTCTTAAATAATTATTAATAACTATTTCTAAAGAGGAACATAATGATTTTTTATGCTAAAGGTGGAGGAAAATAATAACCGCCTTCAGGTTTGATAAGAGACCTGCCGGCGTTTTTTTTTGTTTTCAGGTTCAAGCACAAGGCAATATAATAATCATTATGGATTTCAGGCTATATAGAAAGATTTTAATATCATCAATATCATCAATATATATGCAGGCCCTCGCTCTTTTAATCTTCCACATGCATACTGAAAATTAAATTTGAATTGAAGCATAATGTCATTAGCGATGGGAATATTTAGCCTCTGACATTTTTATATAAGCTGTTGAAGCACAATCACATTCAATTCAATAGAGGAGGAATTATGAAGAGAATCATTTTTTTGTCACTCGCCGTATTACTATCTTTGCTTACATTCTCTCTCTTTCAACCATTGCCGTCACTCGCAAAGGAGAAGATCGGTGTCCTCTTTATCTCGGTGGGGGAGAACGAAGACTATGTTGCTGACTGGTCATTTCAATTTTTTAATAACATGTATGACCTCTTTGAGCCCGGTTTTTTTGCCGGTGGTCCTATTGAAGGGGGCAGGTGTTACACCGCCATCCATTATGCAGACACGGCTGAATCATTCATATGCGGAGTAGCCGAGGGGACTCCTATAGATATATTTTGTCAACCCTATACTGGTTCGTACCCCATTCATGATTTAATGTACTGGGATCCGCCTCCTGTGGGAGATGATGATTTTCGAAATAACTGTTTTTATTATCCGGACCCAAATACTTATCCAAACGTCTATTACCCTCTCTTTTTCGGTGCCAATTGGGTTGCCGACCCTGCCGGTAGTGGTATCGGGCTCGCTGATTTTGTCGAGATGACCAATTTTACCCGAATGGGTTGGTATTACCGCTGGCCGGGCCATAAATGTTATGCCAGAAAAGAGCTGCTTAAGTGGTGGTACGGCAACAATGCACCAGGATACTCCCCTGACAGCCCGGAACTCATCAATGTGAAAGCTTCTCTGGAAGCGTTACATCCAGAATATGAGTTTATCTACGGCCATGGGTGGGAAGCATATATGGAGAATGAAGATGCCTACGGTAATCCGTTCTACAGGCCTGACAGCACGGAGACCGTAATTCAGCAGCTCATAGCCGCTGGTGCAAAAAAGATTATCGTTGCTGATTGCTACTCGTTCTTTTCCAATCTCACCCAGTTCGGACATGAGTGGTATGACAGCAATGGGCAGGGTATCAGTGCTATTCCGGGAAAAACCTTCAAACAGTGCGTGGAAGACATCACGGACGGAGTAGGTCCTAAGACCGCAGACGATCTGAATGCCTATCTTACAAACAAGTCCTGGGATAAACACTGGAAGCACCCGTTCCCTCTCATCAAAGATCTCGTTCACAATCAAGATTCAACGGTAGATGTCCGCTTTGCTAATCCCTATGGTAATTATCCTGAGTTCGAGCAGGCAGTTGTCGATACGCTCAATTATACGATAGCAAAATACTCTATTCCCTCAACCAAATCGCTCAAGGTGATCCTGCTTCAGCACGGATACTATAACGGTTATGAAAATGCCCAGGAGTGCGATTCCTATTTCAGACTGATTGATTATTTTGTTAGCAGGGTAAGCACGAAGGTGCGGAATAACTTTACGTGGTCGGGAAAGTTTGATGTGGCTTCCGGTCCTGGCGAATTTGCCGAAGGGGATAATAACTATGATCCGCCAAGCTCGAGCAAACCGTTCGGTAATGTTATAAGTGCCGGTGAGCTTGTTGATCAGTCCATAAATGGAAAGTATGTAAATGAGCTGGGACAGATCATCGACAACGGGATTAACAATTACGATTATATCATCGCTATCCCATTCACCTTCGAATCATTCTCATCTGATACCGTATACGGGAAGAGGGAACAGATATTAGGGAATAATAAGTATAATTCTGCTTATGGTTTCTACACACGTGACGCTAATGACAAGGATGGCACTGAGTATGATGCAGGAGATGTCGATTCCGAGTATTGCACGGTGAAGACATTTGATGGTACGGGATGGCTGGGGGGCAAATACCCTTCAAAAACCCCAAAAGGAAGCGCAACGAATCCGACAACGCTCATTATGACCGGCTGTATTCTCGATCTTAACAGCGCCTCCGGCTATGCCCGGTCTGCGCGTCAGAATCTGACAACCGCCGAAGTGAAGGCCATCAGTGATGCACTTCCGGCAGTTATAACTACCACAACAGTATCACCAGCATCTTCAACCACTACCATGCAGCTAACTACAACAACAACGGAGCAACCCACTGCAATAGAGCTTGCATCTTTCACTGCTACACCTAAAAAGAGAGAGATTATACTTGAATGGGAGACCGCCTCTGAAATCAACAATGCTGGTTTCAATATTTACCGTTCAGAATCAGAGAATGGCGCATACACCAAAATAAATGCTGCTTTAATCCCCACCAAAGGCTCAACTACCCAAGGTGCATCGTATGAGTTTGTAGATACCGCAGTGAAGAACAGAAAGACCTACTACTACAAGCTGGAAGACATAGACCTGAATGGCACTGCCACAATGCATGGGCCGGTGAGTGCAACGCCAAGGTTGATATTAGGGAAATTAAATTGAAGCTATTGATATAAAATTTGAGGAGGATTGACCCTATGAAAAAGGAATATGAAGCACCAAAAGTAATAACGTATTCAGAAGATGAAATCATAGAAATACTTGGGCTGGCACAAACCTGCTCACCAAGCCCGTGTCCAACGTATCAATAAAAGATTAGTAAGACATTTAAAAAAGGCGGAG
>JAPLIX010000227.1 GCA_026388865.1 Pseudomonadota bacterium
CATATTTTCGCTCAGCGACATCATCGTACATCCCTGCAAGGGATGCCAGAATATATGCCATGTCACTGGCGCGTGCCACCAGAAGGATGATTTTGAAAAAGTGAAACAGGCCATGCTCGCGGCAGACGGCATTATCTTTGCGACCCCCAATTACACCCTGCAGGTGAGCGCCCAGATGAAAGCGCTGATAGACCGCTGCAATCTTTTGCTGCACTGCCAGCAGCTGCGCGGCAAATACAGTGCCGTCGTAGTTACCTCCGGCGGTTCTGACCCGGAAGTCGTTGTCAACTATCTCAATACCGTCATAACCATGCAGGGGCTCTGGAGGGTCGCGGACATAAGCGCGGTGCGCGCTCAGTTCGGAGATGATGATGAGAAGGCGAACCTCATTAAAGCCTCAGCAGACCTCGGCAAGCGCATGGCTGCTTCCATAAAGAATAAGGAAACATTTCCCGGCCAGGATGAAGAGCGCAACCAGGGTTTTGAAATTATGAAATTCATGGTCATGATGCTCAAGGATGAATGGCCCTTTGCCTGGGATTACTGGAACACGCACTGGGACATGACGGAATAATCATATCCTGAAATAAATTACTTATATTGAGTTGCTACCCCCTTAACCTTTTTACCTTTTTGCCTATTGCCTGCCTGCCCACCGTAGCCTTGCGCGAAGGTGGGTTGCCTTTTCCCCCGACTCACCCATTCACCGATTCACCCATCAACCGACTCACCTACTCCCTTATTGACACTCCCCTGCTCATTTGATAAGTTGGCAGCATTTAATTCCTAAATCATCTTTTGTGTTTCAGCAGTCGGGCTGACGCTATGCTGTGTGCCTGATATTGTTCAGGGGGATTAGTATCATATATGTCCGCACCACCGGAAATCATATCACTGACCAGGCGGTTTGGTCTTAACCTGCAGGACTATAAGTCCGGTCAGTATAATGAAACACAGCTTCGTCATGAGTATCTTGATCCGTTTTTCGAGGTCCTTGGCTGGGATGTAAACAACACAAGCGGGTACGCCGAGGCCTACAAGGACGTCATTCATGAAGACTCGATCAAAGTCGGCGGCCTGACCAAAGCGCCCGACTACTGCTTCCGCATTGGCGGCACGCGCAAGTTTTTTGTCGAGGCTAAAAAACCCTCAGTTAACATCAAGGATGACATTAACCCCGCCTTTCAGCTTCGCCGCTATGCCTGGTCAGCCAGGCTCCCGTTAAGCATTCTCACCGACTTTGAAGAATTTGCCGTGTATGACTGCCGGGTAAAACCGGACAAGACAGACAAGCCGGCAACTGCCCGCACGCTGTTTATCACCTTTCATGAATATTAAAAGCGCTGGGACGAGATTGCCTCTATCTTCTCCCTTGAAGCAATCCGCAAGGGCTCTTTTGACCGGTATGCTGAGTCAGAAAAGAAGAAGAAGGGAACCGCGGAGGTTGATGTAGCGTTTTTGAAAGAGATTGAATCATGGCGTGAACTCCTTGCGCGAAACATTGCCCTGCGCAACCCTTCACTCTCCCAGAGAGAATTGAACTTTGCCGTTCAGCAGACCATAGACCGCATTATATTTTTGCGCATCTGCGAGGACCGGGGCATTGAAGAATATAATTTGCTCTACTCGGTGCAAAACGGCGCCAATGTCTATCAGCGCCTCTGCCAGCTTTTCAGGCGGGCTGATGATAAATATAACTCCGGCCTGTTTCACTTTACTAAGGAAAAGGAGCGGGAAGAGCCTGACGAGCTTACCTTAAATCTCTCCATTGATGATACCCCGCTTAAAGAGATTATAAAGAGCCTGTACTACCCGGACAGCCCCTATGAGTTTTCAGTGCTGCCTGCCGACATTTTGGGCCAGGTCTATGAACAGTTTCTGGGGAAAGTTATACGCCTGACAGACGGGCACCGGGCGGTTGTTGAAGACAAACCGGAAGTCAAAAAAGCAGGCGGTGTTTATTACACGCCGACCTATATCGTGGATTACATTGTAAAGAATACCGTGGGCCAGCTAATTGGGAATGCCACCCCCTTGTCTCCCCCCTTATCAAGGGGGGAATTAAAGGGGGGTAATAATTCCGAAATCCGCACTCCGCAATCTGCATTCAAGAAAGTAACCCCCAAAGAAGCATCGAAGCTTCGTATCCTCGACCCTGCCTGCGGCTCCGGCTCGTTCCTCATCGGTGCCTTTCAATATCTGCTCGACTGGCACCGTGACTGGTACGTGAGCAATGACCCGCAGAAATGGGCAAAGGCTAAATCTCCGGTATTGTTTCAGGCTCACGGCGGTGAATGGCGGCTGACCACAACGGAAAAGAGACGCATTCTGCTCAATAATATTTACGGCGTTGATATTGACCCGCAGGCGGTTGAAGTTACCAAGCTGTCTTTACTCTTGAAGGTGCTTGAAGGAGAAAGCGAGGAATCTCTTAACGCACAACTCAAGATGTTTCATGAAAGAGCCTTGCCGGATTTGGGCAACAACAGCAAATGCGGCAACGCTCTCATCGGCCCGGATTTCTATAACTCGCCCCTTGAGAAGGGGCGAAACC
>JAPLIX010000450.1 GCA_026388865.1 Pseudomonadota bacterium
TAGTTTTTTTTTTGGTCTTTTCCTGCGTTGTTGTTGGTTTTATTTTTTATTAGGGGGCTTGTCTTATAGGGATAGAAAGCCCCTTACCCATGTAAACTGCATATATAACTGAGCAAGAAGAGAGTCAAGAAATATTAAAAAGGCACAAAGGCAGAAGGCACAGAGGCACAACGTAAAGTGCTGAGTAACGAGCGATGAGTGGGGAAAATCGGTGTATAGGTAAATAGGTGAGTCGGTGAATGGGTCGATAGGTGAATAAGCATGAGGAATTGTATAATTGGAGATTGCAGAATGGGAAAAACGTGGCTCGCCTGCGGTGAGCTTGCCGAACCGTGACTCGTGAAAGGCTTTGACAAAATCCGTGGCTGTAATAGAATTATTCAAAAGAAGAAGTATGCTTCACTCAGTATTTCATTCGCCATTGAACCGGGGGCTTCCCGCTATGAAAAAAAATTATGACGTAACAATCATCGGCGCCGGGCCGGCAGGCCTTATGGCGGCCATTACCGCGGCGCGAGAAGGGCTGAGGGTCTTGCTGGTCGAAAGGAAATCCGGCATTTCCCGGGTGCAGCGCTCCTGCTGCTCCTCCCTTATTATGGAGCCTGACACGCACGGCGAGTCGGTAGTGCTTGCGGATAATAAAATAAATTTCCCCAAAACCGGTTTTTCAGTTCCGTATAAAGGGCCGTACGTTCCCCTGGTCCTGGCGATCAGGTTTTCTCCCTGCGGCAATAAACTGGTCTTTACACAACAGGGGCAGCCGCTTGCTGTTTCTATCAACAAGGAAAGCCTGCTTGACGGGCTTGTGCAGGAGGCCGAACAGGCAGGGGTCACGATATTTAATAATACCCTGGCGCTGAAAGCGGAAAACACGGGGGACCGGGTCGTGGTGACGCTCAGGCAGCCTGACCGGGATTTTGACGTTATCTCTGAAACGGCCATTGTTGCCGACGGGGTCAACTCCCGCCTGGTAGAAAATCTCGGCTTGAACAAGCGGCGAAAGTTCTTTGCCCAGTTTCACGTCGTCACCTATTACATGGAAAACATGTCCTGCGAGTATCCGCCATCGTGGATGGTATTTATCGGCAAGGGGCAGACGCCATCCGGCATAGGGCAGCTCTATGTTCTGCCGAAACCCCGCGAGGACGGCTCTGTGGTGCATGAGGTAACGTACGGGTGCCCGGTCATCGGGGAGAACCGCATCAAGGCTGATCTTGAATGGTTCATACGCGAGGGGACCTTTTCCACGTGGTTCAGGCAGGCACGCTGCGTTAAAACACTCTCAGCCGTGCTCCGCTTTCACACGCCGCTGACAGAGCCGGTAGCGGGAAGAATTCTCATCGCGGGTGACGCGGCAAGCTTCATAGAAGTCTACATGCAGGGGGCACTCATGTATGGCTTTCGGGCGGCAAAGGCGGTCGCGGGCTTTTTGAAAAAAGGTTCCGGGTTTGATGGATACACCGGCTTCTGGAAGAGTACTTACGGCTACAATCAGCCCGGCGCGATTGAAGCTGCAACGCAGGCATTTGGCCTGCACGTTCTTGCGGATGATGAAATAGATTATTTGTTCAGCTTTACGGACAAGGAGCAGCATCCCGGATATGTGAATGAATTCTCCGACCGTGAAAATCTCATGAGAGCGATACTCGCGCATATGAGTGATATAAAGAGGGACCGGCCTGAGCTTGCAGCCAGGATACATAATTTAAGCAGTATGTCAGTAGAGGAACTGTTGCAGGTAACATAAAAGTGCTGAGTTCCGAGTAACGAGCGATGAGTGGGTGAATAGGTGAGTCGGTGAATAGGTGAATGGGTGAATGAACAGGCACAAAGTAAAATAATTTTATAAAGTAATGTTTGAGAACGGTGGAAGGCTACTTTTGAGAAAAAAGCTTGAATCAAGATGTTGTGGCAGGAAGTTATCAGAAAAAAGTGCAGCTTATGTATCATAGTGCGAATGGTGGCCAGCCCAGATTCAGCATAGACTTGCTCTGGGAATCTATTGCATAAAACCCGTGAAGGGAAAGATACTGCATTTTTAATTCCCTTCAAGTGTGGGATCAGGATTCAGATACCTATTTAGAAACCACCTTATAAACCATTCCGTTGTATTTCAGGACCACTTTTTCAGCAACGCTCAGGTATCGTGCTATTTCAGGGTGCAGGTGGACCAGGTTGGTATTATTGAAACAGACTGCTGCACAGTTGACCTGCACCATGCCCGCGCATGCTACCTTCGAGACGGGTTGTTCCACTCTCTATGCCGGCTGATTAAAAATATTTGACATGTTTGTTATCATATGTTAATAAATTACTAATTTGAGTGGTTATAAAACGGATTGTACCACTAGCTGCATCGTACAATCCGTTTTCTTATATACAAACACTGCGGACCCTGCGTCGGGTACGGGTTGTGAAATTTTCATGGCAGAAAGGAGATAGATAATGATTTGCCAGACTTCAAAACAAGGGGTGGAATGCTTTTTTATGGCCAAGAATGGCTGCAACTACAATGGCGGTTCCTGCTATACAATAGTTGAGAGCTGCACTGGATGCGCTCGCGTTACGGAATATTCTGCGGGAAAATATTGTTCATCGTATCCACAGCCAGAATTAAAATGGACCAGCGGTCAATGCAACTTTGCCACTCATATAAAAGCTGAAACACTCAAGGAAGACAAGAAGGTCAACGCGCTGAAAGCATCAAAAAGAAAAGCAGCCGGAAAAATGTAATGCTGAATCTCTGCCGGTTAACCCGCTTTTATTCCGGTCAACCGGCTTTTTCTACAGACTCCTTGCAAAACGCCTTTTGCCCCTCCCTTTCTCCCTGACACTAACGAGTATATCCTGCAGGTTTAAGGAGTGCGTGTGGCTCGAACTGATGAGTACCGGGAAGCGTTGCGCCTGGCAGAAGAGGCTTTGAATCAAGCCGATCTCTCTGCTCTGGCACAGCGGGCAGGAGCGGAGATCATCCGCACTGATGACACTGCGGTGCAGTTGCGCCTCGCTTTTTTCAACGACCCGGTCCACCTCCGGCCCGGCAACCCATTTATAATCCGGAATAAAAAACAGGGAACAGAGGTTTCTTTAGAAGAGAAAATTGTTCTCTGCCATTACCTGTTACAGGCAAAGGGAACATCTCCCGCCGGTCAATGGATCACCTTCCGGCAAATCCCTGACGGCCATTTTTACGATGCGGCATTTCAGCAAAGAACCCGCGGCCCGTTTCTGGCATTTTTTGGTGATCGGCCCGACCTGTTTCGCGCCAGCGCCGCAAAGCTGGCCGGCGCTCCGGTAGCAGCAGGGGATGCGGGCATGGTATTTTCCGTGCTACCGCGCATTCCGGTGCAGTTAATTCTCTGGCAAGGCGATGAGGAGCTGCCGCCCGAATCAACCATCCTGTTTGACGCCACCATTGCAGATTACCTTCCTGCTGAAGATATTGCCGTGCTCAGCGGCATGCTGGTTTACCGGCTCATCAGCATGGCAAAAACCCTGCAAGGGTAAAACACCTGTTGTGCCGCACGACCTTTTCTTTTTTCTCTTCAGAATTTCAACCTCGGGTCAATAGCATCACGGATTGCATCGCCCAGAAGATTAAACAGCGTAACGGTTACGGCAATTGCCAGGCCCGGGAACAGTACCATCCACGGCGCATAGGGCAGATAGCTGCGGCTCAGGCTTACCATATTACCCCAGGTAGGCAGCGGCGGCTGCACTCCCAGGCCGAGAAAGCTCAAGGCTGATTCAGATAACATGAACCCGCCGATCTTAAGGCTCGCGGCAACGATTGCGACCGGGAGGCAGTGCGGAAGAAGGTGGTAAAAAAGTATTCGTGACGAGGAGCAGCCGATAGCGCGACTCGCATCTACAAAAACACCTTCCTTAAGGGCGAGGACCATGCCTTTAAAAAGCCGGGCAAAAGGCGCCCAGCCCACAAGGCACAGGGCAATAATAGTGGATACTGTCCCCGGCGGCATGAGCACAGATATGCCGATAGCAAGAAGAAGGCTGGGAAACGCAAGAAACACATCAATCACCATGGTAGCGAGGCTCTCAATCTTCCCGCCCGCATAACCCGCAACCAGCCCTGCCAGCATTCCCAGTCCCAGTGACACCATGGTAGCTGCAATACTTATGATGAGGGAAAAGCGCGCGCCATAGACGACGCGGCTCAAAACATCTCTCCCCAATCGATCTGTACCCATCCAGTGGGCAGTACCGGGAGATTCCTTGATATGGGCCAAATCAATCTGCAATGGATCATAGGGACTGATAATGGGGGCAACGATGGCCGCCAGCAACAGGAGGCCGATACAGCTCCCGGTCAAAAGAATTGTTTTATGCGGCAAAAAACTGCTGCGCATTATTACTCCGGCATTTCACTGCATGAACAGGTTAACGCACCCGGTACTTATACCTTCTCCCGGCAGCGAATCCGCGGGTCAAGGAAACCATAGAGCAGATCAACAGCCAGGTTGATAATGATAAAAATAATCGCTCCTACTAATACACAGCCCATAATCACCGGATAATCCCGCCTGAAGATACCCTCTACTGCATAGCGGCCGATGCCGTCCCAGCCGAAAATTGTTTCAGTGAGCACTGAACCGTTCAGATAACTTCCAAAATCAATTCCTATCAAGGTTTCCTATCAAGGTGATGATGGGAATGAGACTGTTCTGCAGCGCATGTTTGCCGATAATGGCTGTTTTTTTCAGGCCCTTGGCACGCGCGGTCATCATGTACGGTTGGGAGAGTATGTCAAGCAGGCTGGTGCGGGTAATGCGCGCGATATAGGCAGCTGAATTCAGACCCAGGGTGGCGGCGGGGAGAATAAGGAATATAAATGATCTGTTGCCCATTCCTGACGCGGGCAGCAGGTGCAGAACAAAGGCAAAGATGTACATAAGCAGCAGGCCCAGCCAAAAGACGGGAACGGAAAAGCCGCCCACCGAGAGCATGAGACCAAGGCGGTCCCACAGGGTTCCGCGCATGACGGCCATAAGTATGCCCAGCAGCAGCCCGCACGCTGTGGCGAAGACTACTGCAGCACCGGCAAGAATGAGGGTATTGGGGAGCTTTTGGCTTAAGTCATCAATAACTTTTCTGTTGGTATAATAGGAGCGCCCCAGTTCGCCCCGGGCAAGGAGGCTCAGGTACCCCAGGTATTGTAATAGAACCGGCCGGTCAGTACCTATCTCCTTTGCGATCGCGGCAAGAACTTCAGGATCAGCCTGCTCCCCTGCCAGCCCCTGCACCGGATCGCCCGGCAGCCCCTGCATTAAACAGAAGGTGATGCAGGTAATGCCCAGCACCGTCGGGATAACCAGCAGCAGTCTTTTAATTAGATAGGGGCTCATTTTCTAACCCGGACAAGACGGAACCAAAAATGTTCACGCGTGTATTATAATTTCTAAATCCGAAGCACGAAATCCGAAACAAATTCCAAGAATCAAAATGCAAAACAAAGAAGAGGATTACCCGCTCTTTTGATCATTCAGTATTGGAGTTTTGTATTTGTTTCGTGCTTTGAATGCGCTTTATTTTTGTCAAGCATGATACCGGTCCACTTCTCCATCACGGCAAGAGGTACAACCGTATAGTTTTTCACCCAGGGCTGATAGATGGAGCAGTTGGCTTTATGCCAGCCAAAAATCCAGGGCGCCTCCTGCACTACCAGCTGCTCAATTTCGCGGTACAGCGCGTGCGCCTGCTTATCATCCATGACACTTACTGCCCGCACCAGCAGCTCATCTATCCGCGGGTCTTTAAACCTGCTGCGATTGCCGCCGGTTCCCCAGTTTCCGGAATAAAAGAGCGGGAACAGAAAGTTCTCTGCATCCGGATAATCCGCCCACCAGGAGAGCCAGAATGCCTGCGCCTCTCCGCGCGCTACCGCATTTTTAAAAGAGCTCCACTCAAGCTGCACAATGCGGGCATCAATCCCGACATCCCGCAGATTGCTCTGCAGCGCCTGCGTTATATCAAGCGTTTCCTCGTCCGCGTTCTGATATATGGTCATTAACAGCCCCGTGCCATATCCTGCCTGCTTGAGCAATGCGCGTGCTCTGGCCGGGTCATAGGAATAACCCTCCGGGGGAGGGCCGGTCTGCAGAAGCGGCGGCAGCGGGCCGGAGGCAACGCGTCCCCGGCCATCAAGAAGGCGCGCTACGATGGCTTCCCGGTTAATGGCATAATTTAAGGCTCTGCGTATGAGCGGGTTGTTAAATGGTACGGCCTGACAGTTTAGTCCCAGGTAATAGATATTCAGTCCCGGAGCCACTATAACAGAAGACTTCCATTGGGGGTCCTCTGCATAATGCTTGAAAGCTGCCGGCGGAATTTCCAGCATCACGTCTATATTTCCGTTTTCAAACTCGGTAAGGGCGGTAAAATCTTCCGGCACGATTCCATAGATAAGACCACCAATCCGGGGTGCGCCTGCGAAGTAGCGGTCATTTGCCTTAAGCTGTAAAAATTGATTATGCTCCCAGCGCTCTAAGATATACGGGCCCGTTCCTGTGCCATGAAACGAAAAGTCTGCCCCCCAGCGTTCAACCTCTTCCTGCGGCACTACATAGGCAGTGGTGAGGCCCAGGAGCTTGATAAACGGCGCAAACGGCTTTTCAAGCTCGATCTTAAGCACATAGGGATCAATGACCTCGATGCCGGCAACCGTCGCTGACTTCCCGGCCATAAAATTGCCTGCCCCGTGTATGCGCGAGAGCACCCAGGTGCGCGGGGACCTGGTTTTGGGGTTAAGAATCCGTTCAAATGAATATCTAAAATCCCGGGCCGTTACCTCCCGGCCATTAAAAAAACGCACACCTTTCCTGAGCCTGAACAGATACACCAATCCATCAGAAGAGACTGACCAGGACTGGGCTATGTCAGGCTCCGGGGCCAGGTCAGCGTTGAAACAGACCAGCCCGTTGTAGAGCTTGGCCGCAATTTGAGCGCCGTAGACATCAACTATCAGGGCTGGGTCGACAGTGGTAGGGCTTGCTTTGAGGCGCACATAGAGGAAGTTTGGAATTCTGGGCGAAGTGACATTGGTGCAGCTGGCCAGCAGCATTAAACAAAACGCGCTTAAACACGCTAAAAAAGTTAAGCGGAATGTACAGCGTCTCATTCAGGGCCTATAATATTTCTTGAGCTCCTGCTTCATTATTTTCTGTGCCGCATTTCTGGGCAGCTCCGGAGTGAATGTCACCACGCGAGGACATTTAAAACCGGCGAGCCGCTCGCGGCAAAAGTCCATGAGGAGCTGTGCAGTACATGATGCGTTCTTTTCGGGAACCACAATTGCTACCACTTTTTCACCCCACAGCGCATCCTCCACGCCGATTACCGCAGCCTCTTTTACAGCAGGGTGCTTCATAAGGACTGCTTCCACTTCATTCGGATAGATGTTTACTCCGCCGCTTATAATAATATCTTTATTGCGGCCGGCGAGAAAGATGAAACCGTCTTCATCAATCCAGCCTGCGTCTCCGGTGTGGAGCCAGCCGCTGCGCAACGCCCGGGCAGTTGCCTGAGGAGCTTTATAGTATCCCTGCATAATGTTTGGACCGCGGCACAGAATCTCTCCCACCTGGCCCGGGGGAAGTGTTTGATCATCTGCGCCTGCTGCCCGCACCTCTACGCTGAGCATGGGCCTGCCGACGCTTTCAGCCTTTCGATGAAAATCTGCAGGGGTGAGAATGGCTACACCCGGGCTTGCCTCTGTGAGGCCGTAGAGATCAAAAAAGCCTGCCCGGGGGAAAATTTTTTTAAGCCCTGTTTTTGTCCCTGCGCTCATGGGCGCTGCACCGGTGACCGCCCGTTTCACCGAGCCGGTATCCCACCTGCCTTCGCTCCATATATCAAGCATCATCCGGTACATGGTCGGCGCCTGGGTTATGGAGGTTACCTGTTCCTGCTCAATTATGGCAAGGCACTCGGCAGGGCTGAATTTTCGGACCATAATTGCGGTCATAGCGTTGAATATATAGGTAAAAATTCTGCCAAAAGTTGAAGCATGAAACAGGGGCGTTGGCGCAAGCTCGATATCCTGCGGGCTGTACTCAAGCGCTGCAGAATAATTGAAGGTATTCCAGATTAAATTTCCATGGGTCAGCAGCACCCCCTTTGGTTCATCAGCGGTGCCGGCGGTATATATAATTGCTGCGGGATCATTTTCAGAGACCGCCGCAGTCTCGTCTGCGCATAGCGCTGGCTGAAAGAGCTTCGCATATTCTCGCGCGGCAGGCGGATGCTTGCCGCCGATAGCAATAACCTGCTCCAGCTTTTCTGCTTTTTCAGGAACCAGCTCCTGAAATACCGCCTCACAAAAAAGAATCTTTGCCTCAGAATGCTCCAGGAGAATTTCTATATCCCTGTTTGTCAGGCGATGATTCAGGGGGACCGCTATTGCTCCGAGCTGCATCAGGGCAAAAAGTATTTCCACATACTCAATGCTGTTGGAAGAAAGAATGGCAATTGACGCGCCCTTTGTGACGCCCTGGCGCAGCAGGCCGGCGGACAGTTCATCAGCCCGGCGTTTTAACGCGCCAAAAGTAATGTTATTTTCTTCGC
Source organism: Pseudomonadota bacterium (assembly GCA_026388865.1). Classification (GTDB taxonomy): domain Bacteria; phylum Desulfobacterota; class WTBG01; order CAIYCZ01; family CAIYCZ01; genus JAPLIX01. Next base: position 8,581 of record JAPLIX010000450.1, read on the forward strand.
AGATCACTGCCCGTTCTTCAGGATAGCAGGCAGCCGCCGTGTCAAGAAAATGCGCAAGGTTCATGGAATGTTATTGGTAATTTTTCGGGAGTTTCAGAACTTGCTCCCCTTCGTCCCTTCTGCCCCGCTTCAGACAGCCGCTGCCATAGATGCGGCACTTTTTTTTAAGCTCACAAAGCGCCTGCTGATGCTGGTCGGGTTGCAGTATGCCGCTTTCAAGGATTTTACAGAGCGCCCGAATACGGTACTGGTCAAGATGCGGGATTGTTTTTGACTGCTGGTCAACGTTCTTCACAGGCTAAAAACGTTTCATCAAAAAGCCCGACCTCGCCAAAGACGCTGCGCTCGATCATGACCGAAGAAGGACTGACAATACACAGAGGCAGGCACTGCTCAAAAATCCATCCGGAATATTTTTTGTGCTTCTGCATGGGATTGACCCGCACCCCGTTTCGTATCCAGATCTCCTCGGTCTGGCAGACGCGGGCTTCGGGGTGGTCCTGGAAAAAAAGCATCTGCGTGCGCAGCTTATCAGGGAGCCAGACGTCATCAGAGTCAAGAAATGCGATGTACACACCGCGGGCAGCAACGATGCCGCAATTGCGTGACGCGCTGGGGCCTCGATGGCTGGTATACAGGACAGAAAGGACGGTTTCATATTGCTGAAGCAGAGCGCCTGTTGTGTCTGTTGAACCATCATCCACCACGATAAGCTCAAAATGCCTATACGTCTGGTTTAGCACTGACTCGATGGCTTCCTTGAGCCAGGCAGCCCGGTTATATGTCGGAATGATAACGCTTACCAGCTCCATAGGTCAAGCAGCATACCGTGTAGCAGGTTGTTGAAGAAGTAGTTTTCTCCCAGGCTGGTCAAAAACATCCAGATGCAAGGCGCGCGAAATCCCGAGGAATGAGGCGTACAGTACAGTACGTCGCAATGATCCCGATAGCTATCGAGAATGAGCGCAATCCCGACGCAGGTCGGGACA
>JAPLIX010000328.1 GCA_026388865.1 Pseudomonadota bacterium
GATCCGGCCGCGCATCGTCTGCACGCTGGGACGGTTCTCCACCCAGGCGCTGCTGGGGACAAAGGAGGGCATAACAAAACTTCGCGGCCGCTTCCAGCGGTTGGAAAACGGCATCATGGTGATGCCGACCTATCATCCCTCATTTCTGCTGCGCTCCCCGGAAAAAAAACGGGAGGCGTGGGAGGATTTGCAGAAGGTGCAGAAGGAATATTTGGCAAAAAGGTAAAAGCATTTTTAAACAAGGAACACCCTGCAAGCCGCAGCCTGCAGGGCTTTTCTGTTCTTAGTCCCTTAGTTGTTATTTTCGTGTTTTTTTGGCAAGAAAAAATTCGAAATACGAATATCGAAGCACTAAACAAATTAAAAATAAAAATGTTCCAAACTTCAAAACACCCCAGCATTTTTCACCAGAGTCGTTTTAAATTTTCCCCTTTGGTCATTTGAATTTGTTTCGAATTTCTGATTTCGCTATTCGGATTTGGTTCCGGCTTGTCCAGGTTAGGGATTTCAAATTAATATTATTGTAGCTTTATGGTCAGGTTCAGATTGCTCTCAGCTCCATTGATAGTTGCTGTCGCCGCAGCATTCACCGACCCTCCCGCCTGCCATGCGGTTATGGTTCCTCTTTTGAACTGCACCTTTTCAACCGCATATCCGTTTTCAGCCAGCAGGGCAAAAATATAGTGGCCCATGTCTTCCCGGTTGACCATGCCCGCTGCAAACCGGCTGAAGCCGATTCCGGTTGCCCTGACACCGGCGTTCTGCAGGGCTATTTTAAATCCCTGTACGGCCAGGGAATCAGAGAAGGGCAGGGAAACAGCAACCGGGCCGCCGGTAAGCGCAAGTGTCCCTGAAATCTTCCGCGGCTGCGCGTGACCGGTAAGCTCGACCATGCGGTCTTCAAGGAGCTGCGTATTTCGTATCCCAGCTTGCGCCCGGGCCGTGGCACTGGGCGCAGTCAACCCCCTGGTACTGATCCTTGTTTTCCGGATTACAGCTCAGGCCGAGAAAGGCGGAAGCATTTCCGGCAAGCAGCAGTGTTGCAATCAGAACAAGAATAGTTGCGAGTAGCTTTTTCATAGATATTTCCTCCCCCAATAGTATTATGAAATGATTCCGGTACGCTTAAAGAGTCTATGAAGCTGTTGAGCGTTGCTACCGCTTAACACCACTTGGTACTTGTGTCAAAACATGTTTAAAAAGCTGCATGGCAGCATCGGGAAATTTTTCGCGCCACCGGTAAAATCATTGCAGCATTGAGAAAAACGCGTTACACATAATAGCTATGAAGATTGCGGTCCTCTCAGACACCCACCTGCCCTTTGCTGCGAAAGAGCTGCCAAAGGACGTATATAAAAACCTTGAACATGCAGATGCTATCATCCATGCCGGCGACTATCAGGTTGCATCAGTAATTGATACGCTGCAATCAATTGCTCCCTTTTATGGTGTCTACGGCAACATGGATGGCGGTGAAACACGGCAGAGGCTTCCGGCAAGGCGCATTATACAGATTGGCGGGTTTTCAATCGGGGTGATGCATGGATGGGGAAGCCCTGCAGGGCTGGAAAACAGAATACTCGCTTCGTTCAAAGAGGACAGGATTGATGTGCTCGTCTACGGGCATTCCCACCGGGCAAAGAATGAACATAAAGACGGCATACTCATCTGCAACCCCGGAAGCCCCACCGATAGCCGTTTTGCTCAATTTCAGTCAATGGGCGTTCTCACCATAGAAGAAAAAATTACCGGAGAGATTCTGTATTTTTAAAACAGGGGGCTGAGGGTTCAAGGATTCCCGATTCAAGGGCTTTATCTGCGGGAGGTGCGCGATGCTGTTTACCGTTAGAAAGATTTTGAATTATTACTTTCCAGAGAGCACCAATCAAGATGTGCCATGTGCGCGCTTCAGCCATCAGCAGCTACTTTTTAAACGCCCCCCGCAGCGCTTGCACCGCCGCATCCAGCGGCTCCCGTGCTTTCTCTGATGCAGCGCCCCAAATCTCACCCATATGTCCAAGGCCTTTGCAGCGCAGGATGCGGGCGGGGACACCGGCCTGCTGCAGGCGCTTCGCGTAGGCTTCACCCTCATCCCTCACCACATCATACTCTCCTGTTATCACCAGCGCCGGCGGGAGCCTGCTCAGATCCTTTGCAAGAAGCGGCGAGGCATAGGGGTTGTAGCGGTCTTCGGTATTGCGCAGGTAAAGCCCCCGGGCCATCTCCACGGCGATTTTGCTCAGCTCCGAGCGTGAAGCATTTTCCCGGTATGAGGGCGTGTCAAGCGATGCGAGATTGGTCGCCGGGATAACCAGCAGCTGGAACACCACGGGCGGGCCGCCCCGGTCACGTGCCATCATGCTGACAGCTGCCGAGAGGTTGCCGCCGGCGCTGTCTCCGCCTACGGCAATCCGCCGCGGGTCGGCGTTGAGAGACTTCGCGTCGGCATAGGTCCATCGCAGCGCGGCATACACGTCCTCCAGCGGCACGGGAAATTTATAGCGGGGGGCCAGACGGTAGTCCACAAAGACAACGATACAGGGAACAGTATGCGCCAGGTAGCGGCATACCCGGTCATATTGCGCAAGGCTGCCCGCTACCATTTTTTTGTCCACTACCTGTGCAACCGGATCGCGCGGTCTCCGGTCAAAGGTCCTTTTTAATAATGCACAGCCCGGCAGAAGGAGAGAAACTATAATTAATAGTATGAGATAGTTCGTATTGCGCTTCATGCTGTTAACCTAATATTATTATATGGAGCTGTCAAGGCTGTTCTGGGTGTGCGGCAGGAGTAAAGCCAGCCCCTTGACAGAGCAGTATCTTTTTCATATACTTCATAATTACAAGGTATTTTACTATCTGTATCCAGCATGGGACAGGGTTATCACCTGCCCCGAAGTCCCCTCCAGTAGAGGCAGGGGATTTATTTTGAGCTGACAGCTGATTGCTGAGAGCTCATCGCTTATAATCGAAGAAAGGATTTAGGATCATGTACAAGATTGCCTTAATACCAGGGGACGGAACCGGGCCGGAAGTGATTCGCGAAGGGTTAAAAGTTTTAAAAGCTATTGCGCAGAAAAAGAATATAAAATATGAGCTGGTCAGTTATGATCTGGGCGGCGAGCGCTATATGAAGACCGGCGAGCTGCTGCCGGACAGCGTGCTCAACGAGCTGCGCCAGTTTCATGCCATATATCTTGGCGCTATCGGGCATCCGGAGGTGAAGCCGGGCATACTGGAAAAGGGGATTCTCCTTGCCATGCGCTTTGAGCTTGACCAGTATATAAATCTGCGCCCCGTAAAGCTGTTGCCGGGGGTGGAAACGCCGCTTAAAGACAAGGGCCCGGCGGACATAGATTTCGTGGTGGTGCGGGAAAATACCGAAGGCCTCTACACCGGCTCAGGCGGTTTTTTAAAGAAGGGCACAGCGGATGAGATCGCCATCCAGGAGTCAATCAATACCAGAAAAGGTGTTGAGCGCTGCGTGCGCTTTGCCTTTGACTTCTGCCGCAAGCGCGGTAAAGACAAGAAGCTCACCTTCTGCGGCAAGACCAATGTCCTCACCTATGCCCATGACCTGTGGCAGCGCACCTTTAACAGCGTGGCACAAGAGTACCCTGATATTGCCCCCGACTATGCAAACGTTGACGCCATCTGCATGTGGATGGTGAAAAACCCCGAGTGGTTTGATGTCATCGTCACCGACAACATGTTCGGCGACATCATCACCGACCTCGCCGCAATGATCCAGGGCGGTGTCGGCGTGGCCGCCGGCGGCAACATCAATCCGCAGGGCGTGTCCATGTTTGAGCCCATGGGCGGCTCGGCACCCAAGTATACCGGGCAGAACGTGATCAACCCCATTGCCGCCATCGCAGCGCTGCAGATGATGCTCTCATTCCTGGGCGAAGATGATGCCGCAGGCCTGGTGGAAAAGGCGATTGTAAAGGTAGTGAGCACGGACATGAAGAGCATGGCGGCCGGGAAGATGGGCTACAGCACCAGCCAGGTGGGTGACCTCATCGCGGATTTTGTGGCGAAGGCATAAAGAAAGGGGTCCCAGGGGTCAAGTGGCCGAGGGTTAAGAAAAGAATTGCGGAATGCTGATTGCGGAATGCTGAATAATTTCAGAATTAATATTCTGCAATCCGAATTCAGAAATCCGCATTGTGCTTGAACCCTCGAACCCTGTACACTATATATAATTAACGGGGGCAGCAACACGGCCATTACCCCGCCGTTTCACCCTCGCATAGCAGCTTTTGAGATTGACACCCTCAGGTCGTACCCCTATACTTTCAGCTTTATTTTTTATATGACGGGAGATGTGCAGTATGAAGTATGCAGCGATACGTTATACGAGTGCTCCGCTTGAACAGGGCTATACGGACCGCGTATTAAAAATTGACCTCAGCAGCAGGCGCATTGCCATAGAACCAATAGCGCCAGAGATTAAAAAGGCCTACGTCGGGGGCAGGGGCTACTGTTTGAAATTTGTCTATGACGGGACCACTGCGGCAACGCGCCATGACAGCCCGGAAAACGTGCTGGCCCTGTCCGGCGGGCCCTTCTGCGGTGAAACCGGTTTTGTGGGCACCGGTAAATTCATCGCCGGAACCATCTCGCCGCTGACCAATACCTTCTGCGACTCCAACGTGGGGGGACATTTCTTTCCGCTGGTAAAGCTCTCGGGGTTTGATGCCATTGCCGTAACCGGCAAATCAGAGAACAGAGTGATGGTGGTGATTGATGCGGATGCCGGGGAGATTAGCATGGTCCAGGCCCCGGAAGGTGACGTCACCATTCGTGGCGCAGAGGGACTTATCGAGCAGTGGAAGGGTGACGGGAAAGAGGCCAATATCGCCTTTGTCACCGCCGGCATCGGCGCGCAGCATACCTGGTTCGGCTGCCTGAACAGCGTCTACTATGACAGCCGGCGGCTGCGCTGCCGCTCAAAGCAAGCGGGCCGCGGCGGCACCGGCACCGTGATGTGCGAAAAAGGGCTGTGGGGCATTCTGGTAAAGTGCAACGCGCACCGGAGTAATGCCAACCACCCCGCAAATCATGAAAAGGTTCTGGCCGCGGGCCACAAGCTGCGCGATGTTATCCGGGAGGTTGACCCCCAGGCGATGCGCCTGGTGAACCAGGGCACCACCTCGCTCATTGACATGATGAACACCAACGAGATTCTCCCGGTTAAAAATTTTCAGTTTGGCAGCAGCGAGCAGTCACAAAACATCTCGGGAAAAGTGTTTGAACGGGAGGTGTTTAAGCAGAATGTGCCGGACGGCTGCTACCCGGGGTGCAACCTTGCCTGCACCAAAGGATGCGAAAACTACGTTCTGAAAACCGGGCCGTTTGCCGGCTCCCGGGTCGGTGTTGACGGCCCTGAATATGAAACCGCGGCAACAGCGAGCAACCTCGGGATCTTTGAAATCGATTACATGCTCGAATACTCGTGGTACTGCGACCAGTACAGCGTTGACACCATCAGCGCCGGCGTGGTCATGTCATTTGTCTATGAAGCCTGTGAGCGGGGCCTGCTGACTGAAGAAGACACCGGCGGATTAAAGCTAACCTGGGGCGACGCCGCTACCGCCCTTGAATTCCTGCACGCGATGGCAGCAGGAAAGCCCGGGCTGCCGGCGGCCGCGGGGCACGGCGTGCGCTACATGAAGGGGTGGATTGCCGACCGTGCTGCAGCGCGCCTCAAGCGCTCTCGCGAAGATATACGTGCGGAGCTGTCGCTCTTTGCCATGGAGACCAAGGGGCTTGAATTCTCCATGTATATAACCAAAGAGTCTCTGGCCCAGCAGGGCGGATACGGCTTCGCCCTCAAAGGGCCGCAGCATGATGAGGCATGGCTTATTGCCATTGACCAGCTGCGCAAAGAGCTGCCCACGTTTGAGGATAAGGCCGAGGCGCTGCTGTGGTTTCCGCTGTTTCGCACCTGGTTTAACATAGTCGGGCTGTGCAAGCTTCCCTGGATTGACGTGCGCAACCCCAAGGCAAAGGATACCCCGTTCCCGGCAAAAAATCTTCCCACCGTGGACTATTACCTTGAGCTGGTCAACGGAACCTTCGGCACGGACAAGACCCTTGATGACCTGCTGCTTGAATCAGAGCGCTGCTACATGCTGCAGAAGCTCATCAACCTGAGGCAGGGGTTCGGCACCCGGGAGTATGACACCATACCGCTGCGCGCCATGGCTCCGGTATTTATGCACGAGTATCTCTCGCGCAAAGACTACTACGATACGTATCTAAAGGATGCCGCGGGATACAGCCTTGACGGCTCATCGAATGAACAGCGGCTGTCACTTCTTCACCAGTACCGCCGGGCACAGTATGAAAAGCTGACCGATGTCGTTTACAAGGAGAAAGGTTATGATCAGAACGGCATACCCACCGATGAGTCCCTGAAAAGGCTCGGGTTTGACCAGCCGGAATTCCCGGATATAGTCCGGGCTGCGCGTGAACGGGTAAACGGGATAGAGCAGGCAGAACAAGAGCGCAGTGCGGCTCACTAAGGTATGCCGGATATGCGAAATTAAAATCCTCCTCAGTCCCTCGCTGCAACGGGGGATTCAGGGGGATTTTTATTAAGTTTCAAGGTTAAGTAGCATTTGCCACGAATAACACGAATGTTCACAAATAAAGATGGTCCAAGCTGTATGATGCAAAAACAGGGTGCATGATTCAAGACAATCAGGTTGTTGAAAAAGTAGTTTTCTCCCAGGCTGGTCAAAAACATCAAGATGCAAGGCGCGCGAAATCGTGAGGAATGAGGCGTACTGTACAGTACGTCGCAATGACGAAGGATGAGCGCAACGAAGCAGATGGGTGTTTTTCAACAGCCTGCCAGATACAACTGTCTTGTATCCATAGCTATCCTTCGTGTTTATTTGTGTGAATTCGTGGCTGAGGATATTTTTTTGTATGATAAAAATAATAATCTT
>JAPLIX010000175.1 GCA_026388865.1 Pseudomonadota bacterium
GGCCAGACGGGCCGAGGCAAAGAGAAAGGAGGAAATAAAGAACCCGACGCAGCGGGAGACCCCAACAGACATTGTCTTTTTGGAACTGGTAAACAAGAGACTTGACCATGTGAAGGCCTACAATTCACTGGCACACTATCGTGATTCGGTATCGCTTTCTAAAAAATGGGTTGCGCAGTGGGGTTCCTTGAAATGCCATGAAATCACTGCTGCTATGGTTCAGGATTATGTAATAAAACGCTCCAAGGTATCTGGTTATACGGCAAACAAGGACTTGCGATATTTAAGAACAGCATTTAATTTTGGCATCAAGCACGGCTGGACAAATTTTAATCCAACCGTCCGTGTCGATTACTTGCCGGTTGAGAAAAAATTGAAGTATGTGCCATCAACCGCAGATGTAAATAAAGTCCTTATAGCTGCTAATCATGATACTCGGGATTATCTTTACTGCATACGGGAAAGTCTGGCGAGGATGGGGGAGATAAATAAGCTGACGTGGGCTGATGTGAATTTTGATGACCGGTATGTGGTACTCTATACTCGCAAGAAAAAAGGTGGCAACAGGACTCCCCGCAAGGTACCGATGACTAATAAGCTGTATGAGGTTTTATTGGGACGGTTCAAATGCAGGAGTAAAGATATTCCCTGGGTATTCTGGCACAGGTATTGGAGCAGGAAAGAACAGCAGAGGGTGGTCGGCCCATATAAGGAACGTAAAAAGTTTATGCAGACGCTTTGCAAGAAAGCTGGTGTCAAATATTTCCGGTTTCATCCACTGCGACACTACGGAGCCTCAATGATGGATAGTGCCAATATTAATATTGGTTCGATACAGCGGATACTGGGGCATGAGAACAGGACAACAACAGAAGTATATTTACATTCAATCGGTGAATCCGAACGTAAGGCAATTGAAATTTATGAGCAGTTTTCAGAAAAGTCTCACACAGACTCTCACACAAAAGAAAAAGCACTTAACTGATAAACCGCTAAGTGCTTGAATTCGCTGGCGCGCCCAGCCCGACTCGAACGGGCGACCTGCGGATTCGAAGTCCGATGCTCTATCCAACTGAGCTACGGGCGCGTATGTGGGGTGGATGAAGGGATTTGAACCCTCGGCCCCCAGGGCCACAACCTGGTGCTCTAACCAACTGAGCTACACCCACCACATATTTTCATTATACAGATTTGCACTTAAATATGCAAACTTAAATATTCTCTTTGGCGCGCCTGGAGGGACTCGAACCCCCAACCTACGGCTTAGAAGGCCGTTGCTCTATCCTGCTGAGCTACAGGCGCTTAAGCATTAAAAATATCATTATTTTTTCTGCATGTCAAACGGTATATGGCTTGCTACGGGCCTGGCGATGGGCTCCGGAAAAGACCTGAAATCCGGGAAGAAAACCAGTATATGGCATATGCGCAGCAGAGAGCTATCACGGGGTAGGAATGTACGGCCAGCCGGTCCTCTATTCCAAGACTGGCTATAAAAGAAGTTTGAATCTGAAAAACAATTAAGTAGACAAATAGTATCCACCACCGCTTCCAGATAAAAAGGACTACTCCTGCCAGAAACGATAGAATCATCCCGGCGGCCATAAGGTAATCAGCAAAATCCTTTGCAACTATGGAGAAAAATAGTTTTAGAGATGCAGCAACCTGGTGCATGCTGAAATTGTTTTTTAACGTTTCTATAGAATGCGTGACTCTCCTTAAAGTGCCCTTTCCGGCAGCAAACGATCCGGGCATGGCAAAGGTAATTTTGGCAAGCCCCATGGTGCTGTTCTTTACAACCTGCCACAGGGTGTGATGTTTGAAATAATACTCAAACGGAGTGATTTTAGGGCCAGCGTACCAGCCCTCTTTTGCGATCTGTTCAGTAGTGGGGAAGCCGGGCTTGCCGGCAAATTCAATATTAGCGTAAAACCTGGTATGATGGTTGATAGCATAGAAGGGGTCACCGTATCTGGTATAGGTGTTGTAAAGATGCGGCAGCACCAGCACTACGGCGATTGCCAGCGTCGCTGTTGCCATCCCGGCATTCCAGCGACGCTTCAGGAGAAACAGATAGCATGCCAGCGTGAGGATCAGCAGCGGCAGGCATTCAACGCGGGTAAGCAGCAGGCAGCCTGCAAGAACCCCGCAGGTGACAGCCCTGGTGCGCGTTGACAGGCTGGTTTTAA
>JAPLIX010000058.1 GCA_026388865.1 Pseudomonadota bacterium
CTTGCGCTCATGAACAAGCCGGCCGGCAGGGAATATGATAAGTTTGTCAGAAAAATAGAGAGCCTCAACCGGGGGCGGGAAAAGAAATGCTACCTGGCGAATTATTTTATCAGCGCCCATCCGGGCGCGACCCTTGCCGATGCCCTGCGCCTCGCGCAGTACCTTATCCAGAGGGGAATGCACCCTGAACAGGTGCAGGACTTTATACCGCTTCCCATGACCCTGTCCGGGTGCATGTACCACACCGGCGTGCATCCCTTTACCGGAGAAAAGGTCTATGCAGCGAAGACCTTTAAGGAAAGAAAGATGCAGCGGGCGCTCATTCAGTACCGCAACCCGGGCAATAAAGCATTTATTGAGCAGGCGCTGCGGGAGCTTCGCGCAGGGGCAATAAAGCATTTATTGAGCAGGCGCTGCGGGAGCTTCGCGCAGGGCCGGAGGTGAGAAAAATGTTTGCGCGGGCCGGATCAAAGCCTATCAGGTTGTTAAAAAAGTAGTTTTCTCCCAGGCTGGTCAAAAGCATCCAGATGCAAGGCGCGCGAAATCGTAAGGAATCCCGACGCATGTCGGGGACAGATGGGTGTTTTTCAACAGCCTGTTAGAAGTGGTAGCTCACGCTCCGCTCAGCTGGCACCCGGGAAACCTGCTCTTTAAGCTCCGGTCCCTCCGCGCTGCCGAAGCGCGCTATGATCTCATCGTAAATCCGGTTGGCCTCTTCCAGCCGCATCTGCCGGGCAAAAATCGTGGCCTTGTTGAACAGCGCCTTTGCCACCTGCTCTTTGAGCGCCGGCTCAGGTGAAGTGCCGTAGCGCTGCGTCACTGTATTATAGGCTGCAAGCGCATCTTCGATCTTTCCCTGCTGGGTGAGAACCACTCCCTTGTTTACCAGGGCGGCGGCAACCCGGAGCTGCAGTTCAGGGTCTGCCATGCTGGCATACCGTTCTATCACATCATCAAACATTGCGCGCGCATCATCAAAGCGGATCCCCTGGGCGGAGGTTACCCCCTTGTTGAGCAGCGCTTTTGCCACCAGCCGTATCACGCCGGGNNGTGGCCGCTAAAGCGGCTGATAATTTCGTCGTAGGCAGCCCGCTCTTCTGCCGCATTTTCCTCCCGTCCGGAGCTGAGTGCTTTTTGAAAAAGTCCGTGTGCCGTAGCAATCCTGTTGTCGCTCATCCTCGAATCACTTTCTTTCCCTGTAAGCTTCTATTCATTTACTCTTCCGGAATCCCGGGGCGCACTTTCAATAAGCTTTCCCTGCGGATGGCAACTGTTCCCGGCTTGGCACCGCGCGGTTTGGTAACATATTTTGCCCTGGTGCATGAGACGCTGACCATGCCGCCTTCTCTGGCCTTGCTGTGATAAGCGGCAATTGCCGCGGCGCGCTTCAGGGTCTCGCGGTCCGGCTCTTCATCAGGCCGGTGCTTAAGAAGCACGTGACTTCCCGGCATGCCGCGCACGTGGAACCACCAGTCCTCAGGGTGCGCCAGCCTGATGCTGAGGAGGTCATTGTCCTCATCAGTCTTTCCTGCCAGAACCTTCCACCCGCCCGGAAGTTCGTATCTATAAACCGTAACTTCCTGGTCTGCCCCGATACGAGTTTTATCCATAAAAACAAACCCTCAACATCGTCACCAAAGCCTTCTCTTGTGCCGGCGAAAAAGATTAACAGATACAAAATAAGCTGTCAATGGCCGGCACTTTGCAAAAATCTTTATTTTCGCTGCAAGCTATTGTATGTATGGTAGTCGTGTGGCCATTGTGTTAAGGAGTCAGGGATTACAGGAGTTATGGAGTTATTAACTCTCAATTCCTAACCCGGACAAGCCGGAACCAAAGTTAACCGCAAAAACAAAAAAAAACAAAGAAGATTGAATTTGGAACTCGATTCGACTGGCTCATCGCAGACAGGAACTCAAAAAGGTAACAACAAAATTTTCCTGATTTCTTGAGTTCCAGATTTATAATTTTTCTTTCTATTTTTGCGAGAAATTTAGTCTTAAGAGACTAAACGCCACAACTTAAAATATCTCTGTGAATTCTGTGGTTATGCTTTCAGAATATGCGAACGCGAGCAGGGAGCGATTATGCGCTTAGGGATAGCTATTGGATTTGTGCTTACCACGATACTGGTGCTGATAGTCAGCCGGTTATTCAACCCGTATTTAATGGTGCTGCTGCTGCTCCCGGTTTTCTACCTTATCGGAATGTACCGCGCCTTCACCAGCAGTGCCCGAAAAGTAAAACGCGATGCGCGGTCACTGGAAAAGACTTTTTTAAAAGATCTGCTCCGGGATGCCGCAGTGATAGATTCCACGCTATGGCAAAATGAAAACTACGGGAGCTTTTTCGAGGCGCTGTCAATCCTGCTTGCCGCAACAGGGAAAAAAATTATCCTCTATGACTGCCAGCTGCAGGAACTGACGAACGCTGCAAGCAGGACGGATGGGCAAGAAGAACTGCAGAAAAAGATTGCCCAGGCAAAAGCTCTGATAGGTAAGTTACGGGCACGGGACGTCATTGCGTGTGAAACCGCTGATATATCATCGCTTGAAGCCGAGGCGTCTGCCGGGCCAGCCGCAGTGCAGGCTCTTATTCTTGCAGCACGCACGTCGCGCAACGTGACGCTGGTCTCAGACAGCAGGGAGCTCATTGCGCAGGCCCGGAAGGCCATGAAAAAAAGAATAACAGGGCTTACGGTTATTGATAACCTCGAAGACCTTGAGGACGCATGCCGTAAATACTGCTCTGCGGTGGGCGAACAAGGCGCTCACACGCACTGTCAGGGAGAAACAGCAATGCTTAAAAAATCGCATCTTATCAATAGCAGCGTTACCTCAATTTTCTTTTTTGCCATCCTGATTATTTTCGCCGGCGGCTGTGCCAAACCCGCGCCGATGACCACGGAACAAATTGCGCCGGGAATTTATTGCATCAAGGCCACCCGCTCCAATGTCTACCTGCTTGCAGGAAAAACCCTGGTGCTCATTGATACCGGAATGCCGCAGGACGGCGTCGGCATACTGCAGGAAATTGCCGCTCTCGGCAGAAAGCCGGGGGATGTGTCGCATATTTTAATCACCCATGCGCACCTTGATCACACCGGGTCGCTCGCGTTCTTAAAAAAGGCAACCGGAGCAAAAGTAGTGGCGAGCGCGGCCGAGCGTGACTACATCACGGGCGATAAGAAATTGTGGCAGATGAACCGGGAGGGAATCGGCGGCAAGCTGTTCAAGGCAGCGCTTTTTATTGCAGAGACTTTTTTTTACACCTTTCAGCCGGCAGCAGTCGACACCGTGTGCACAGGCGGTGAAATGATAGACTGGGATGGCGGCGTACAGGTGATAGCAACTCCCGGCCACTCGTTGGGGAGCCTCAGCTACCTGCTGCCGGGAAAAGGTGCTCTGTTCACCGGCGACGCATTGAGCGGTGAGCCTGAGCCTCGCCTGCCGCCGCGTTCAGGGTGCGCAGACTACCGGCAGGCCCTTGCGTCAGTAAAAAAATTTGCGGCACTGAAGTTTGAGATCTGCTGCTTCGGGCACGGCAGGCCGGTTACCAGCGGAGCGGATGCAGTGATAAGAAAGTTAATTGTTGACGAGCCGCAGTGAGTGCAGCGGGCACTCGGCGCAGAGCGGCTTTGGCTTGCAGAACTTATTTCCCAGGTGCACCAGCAGCGCGTGGTATTCGTTGTAGAGCGGGACATCCGGCGCAAGGGTATCCATGAAAAACTCCTGATACTCTTCATAGGAGTCCTCCATGGTGAAGAGCCCGTGGCGGCTCAAAATCCGTTTAGTATACAGGTCGATCACAAAGACCGGTTTCTCTAGGGCATAGAGCAGGATGCAGTCCGCGGTCTCTGGTCCTATCCGGTACAGCCCCAGCAGCTCATCCCGCAGCTCCCATACATCCCGCCTTTTCATCTTCTGTGTGCGGTACCCGTAATTGCCGCCAAAATAATCGGCAAAAACTTTCAGCGCCCGGGCTTTCTGGTTGAGAAAGCGCGCCGGCCGGATGATGGGTGCAAGCTTCTCTTCGTCCATGGCGGCGATAGCCTTGAAGCTCAATGCCCTGCGCGCTTTCAGTGCCGCAATCGCCTGCTCCACATTTTTCCAGGTGATATTCTGGGCGAGAATGGCGCCGATGATCGTTTCCTCCGCACTGTCGGCTGGCCACCAGTGACGGCTGCCGAACGCTGTATAGAGCAGGCGGTATATGCCCAGCAACTGCCGTTTTGTTTTCTGCATAATGCCTCGAGGGTTTCCAGCGGGAAAATCGGAGTGCTCCCGGCAGCTATCGGGACAGACGGGTATTTTTCAACAGCCGGTTAGAGATACTGGCGTGTCCAGGTTAAAAGCCGCTGCAGGTCCATGGCCCCCGAAATCCGGGCCTGCTCCTCCCCGTTCTTGTACAGCACCAGGGTGGGAATGCTCATGATGTTGAAGCGGGCAGCGAGCGCCTGCTCTGCTTCCGTGTTAACTTTTGCCAGCCTGACCTGGGGCTGGAGCTGCCGGGCTGCCTGCACAAAAACCGGGGCCATCATCTTGCACGGCCCGCACCACGCTGCCCAGAAATCAGCCAGCAGCGGGATGTCGCCGTGCCGGAGATGGCGCTGGAAGCGCGCTGAACAGATCACGGTGGCACTTGCCGCATTTAGCCTCTGCTGCAGGCTTGTCAGCCGGAACACGGTTTATTGCATCACACTGGGGGCAGACTATCTGTATTGATGACATTACCGTGTTTTATTACTGCCCGTTAAATGTCTCTATAATATATGCCGCTATGCTCTCTGCCTGCTCTTTTGTCAGCTCCCGGTCTTCATGCACCAGCCTGGGCATGCCGGGGCCGGGGTTCATCATGTATCCGGTAAGCTTATCCGCGGAACTGATGCCATTGGCATCTCGGTCTTTCTTTTTGAGCGTTTTTTTCGGGTTGACGACATTCCCGCCATTCGGGTGACACACAGCGCAGTGCTTTTCAAACAATCGTTTGCCTGAAGCAAAAGCGGGTTCTTCCTGAGCCTTGGCCAGTGTGACAACACACATGGTCCCTGCCAGCAGGCAGCAGGCAATAGCTCTTTTTTTCATAGTGACCAGTTATTTAATGTCCACGGTGACTGTTCTTGTAGCACTGAGATTCTTGCTGTCAAAAACCATGACCTTGATTTCGTATTTACCGGGATTTTTATAGGTATGGCTCAAAGGGAAAAAATGATGCTTTTCCATCTCGCCGTCGCCCCATTCCCACTGGATGCGCTCAACAGGGACCCCCACACCGCCGTTCACCGTCACCTGCCGCCCCTTCACTTCCGGCGGATTCAGGTTGAACTGGAAATCGACAAAGGCGCTGTCACCGGTACAGCCGCTGCAGAAAAGAAGAAATGGTAACAAAAGAGCACTTATGGTTGTCGCTGCACGTAACGTTTTCATCGTTCCACCTCTGATAAAAAATTAGTACCTCTATACCTGTGGTCTAAACTATATATCTCCCGCTATCGAATGGTCAAGATGAAAACGCAAAAACTGCGGGTTTTGCGTTGCGGGTTTCTCAGAGATAGGTTAGGATACGTATACCTCTTTGCTCAACGCAGTAACAGCACCTGATGTAATTATATGTTGCGTATCGGCACTATAGAAATAGCTTCTTCCTGCATTCTTGCGCCGCTTGCCGGAGTCAGCGATCTGCCGTTCCGCCTGATCAACCGCAGGTTCGGCTGCGCGTTTGCGTTTACCGAAATGGTGAGCGCCCGTGCGCTCACCTATGAGAATAAAAATACCCTGCATAAAATGCTTGCTACCGATCCTGCTGACCGGCCGCTCGGCATTCAGCTGCTCGGCAACAACCCGGAGGTACTGCGCGCTGCGCTTGACAAGCTCCGTGATCGTGAATATGCAATCATCGATTTTAATGCTGCCTGTCCGGTAACCAAAGTCACGGCCAAAAACGAAGGCGCAAGCCTGCTCAGGGAACCAAAAAAATTGAGAGAGCTGCTCATGGTGGTGGTCAATTATTCGTCTGTCCCGGTGACGGTGAAAATACGTTCTGGGTGGGATGCCGCCTCAGTAAACGCCCGTGACACGGCACTCCATGCCCAGGACGCGGGGATACACGGCCTGTTCATCCACGGCAGAACAAGGGAACAGGGGTATCAGGGAAGGGTTGATTATCAGGTAATTTATGAGGTGAAGAAAGCGCTGCGCATCCCGGTGATTGCCAGCGGTGATGCGCTCTCACCGCAGCTGGTAAAGAAGCTGTTTGATGAAACCGGGTGTGACGGCGTCGCCATTGCCCGGGGGGTGCTGGGCAATCCGTGGCTTTTCAGGGACACGCAAGAGTTCCTGGAAACCGGTTCAATCCACCGGCGACCTGATATGCAGGAGATTGCAGACACCATGATTGCGCACCTGAATCTGTGTGTTGCCTTTCACGGGGAAGGCACGGGCACTCCCATCTTTCGAAAGTTTTTCAACTGGTACACAAAAGGAAGGACTGCATGAGATACGGGAGTTGCGCTGCAGGGCGTATCAGGCCAAGACACAAAAGGAAATGATTGCTATCATCAATCAAGTGCGTTTATCCTGCTGGGACCCGGGGCTGTCTCACCGTGCGTAATTCGGAATGCCCGTCCCCCGCCAGAAGCCTTGCGGAGGGCAGGAGGTGTTTCCATTCTTCAATAATTTCCCGTACCCGTTTCTCCAGCACATCTTCACCAAGCAAAGAGGCAGGGTCATTGCTGGCCCTGCCTCATCTCTTTTATTTGCACTAGCCTGAAAATTGAGCAACCGGCCCTGGTTACTTTGCTCCCAGGATCGCATCCTTGCAGGCTTTAGCCACTCTGAATTTCACTACGGTCTTTGCCTTTATCTTAATCTCTTCACCGGTGGCGGGATTCCGTCCGATGCGCGCTTTCCGCTGCACCTTCACGAGTTTCCCGAAGCCGGGCAGCACAAAGGAGCCGCTCTTTTTGGCTTCCTTGTACGCAACTGCGGAGAGCACATCAATGAAGCTGCTCACATCCTTCTTGGTCATGTTGAGTTTGGCTGCGATTTCAGAAATAAGCTGTGATTTGGTGATGGGTTTTACTGTAGACATACGTTGTTCCCTCCTGTAATTAGTGTTTATGAGTTCCCGGTTGCTGTCTGTATTGTATACCGACAGATACTACCTGAACATTACAGAAACTGCATTACCTTTTTTGTGTCTGTAACGTTTTTAGCCTTTCTCTCTATGCTTATAATAAAGAGCGGCCGGGAAATCAAGGGTAAAATAGCCTTCCGTGCGCAATTTTAACTCAAAGTCTAAAGTAGTAGTAGTATGAAAAACCATTAAGAGTCAAGAACTAATCTCCCCTGATTGGCTGGACCCCCAAAAGAGTTAGAACTACGCATTTACCTCCTGCTGATATTGTGTTATAAAAATAATGATTACGAACTTAAAAACCAGGTTATTTCTAACTGCCCTTAGTATGTATGACCCTTAAAATTCTATCCCCGTTAAGCCGTATTGATGAAGTGGAGCCGCTCATTGACGCAGGCGCTGATGAGTTTTACTGCGGCGTGCTGCCCGCGGAGTGGCGTGAAAAATACACGGTTGCCGCCTGTCTGAACCGCCGCCAGGAAGACAACGCGTTC
>JAPLIX010000105.1 GCA_026388865.1 Pseudomonadota bacterium
AGCGGTCTCGGATGACCCGGTGCGAATCAATTGCGCGGAGATCGCTGAAGGCGGCTTTTACCCGGTCAGTGCAATAGCGGACTGGATAGTGCGGGATGGAGAAGTTTTCACGCCTGCATTTAAAACCCTGTTTGAACGGTACCGGCAGTCATGCGGGTAGCAGCCTCCAACATCGTCCTGCACCTGCCGCATGGTGTGTTCACTGGTCAGGATTTTTTGCCGCGCAGTTTCTGCCGGTACATCAGCCGGTCCGCCTCTGAGAGCAGCTGGTCAACAGTGCGCGGCTGCTCGGGGTTATAGAGCGCTATGCCGATGCTGAGCGACAGGCTGAACCGGCGGCCGGGCTGAGCATTACAGGCACTGACGGCCTCCTGCAGGCTTCATCGCCGCCCATCCGGGCGAGAATATCCGAAGTGCGGAAGGTAGCTTTAAAAATCTGCGCGGTATCACGTAACGCCTGGTCTCCCAGCGCATGCCCCAGATGATCGTTGATCCTCTTCAGATCGTCCAGGTCCGCGAACAGCAGCAGCTGCTGTCTTTTGGTGCGCTTGGCGATTCTTAATTGCTGGCCGGCAAGCGTGAGGAACCCGCGCCGGTTATAGAGGCCGGTGAGCTCATCAATCAGGGACAGGGCGCGCAGCTCTTCTTCCATCCGCTTGCGATCGCTCACGTCCTCAATGATCCCGTCAATCCATTTTATGGCCCCCTGCTCATCATACTGGGCTTTCCCGGTAATTGCGACCCACAGGCTGGCGCCGTTTTTCGCCAGCAGGCGCAGCTCCCGGTCCTTGACAAAGCCGGTCCGTACAATGTCCGCGATGAAGCGCTGCCTCTCCTGCTGGTCATGGTAATGCTCTGCGATGTTTGATACCAGCAGCGCTTTTACCGAATCATACCCCAGCATCTGGGCAAGGGCGTCGTTAGCCTGCATGAGGCGACCGTAGGGGCCGCCCTTATTTTTATAGATGCCGATCCGGTAGATGCCCACGTTGATGTTCTCCACAATGGTCCGGAAGCGCTCTTCATTGCTTTTGAGGTCCTCGAATATCTGTTTTCGCTCGGTAATATCATCACCGGAGCTGAGGGTCGCGAAGATGTCGCCTTTTTTATCTTTCAAGATAGTATTGTGCCAGGCGATCAGTTTTTCCTCTCCGCTTTTAGTCAGGACCGGGTTTTCAAAATATTCAACAGTCCTGATCCGGCCTGACAGCAATTTATTAAAACCATCTATGACCGCCCCTCGCGTCCGTTCCGGGACAAAATTATCAAACCATGTTTTTCCGATAATCTCATTTTTCCTGTAGCCCAGGAGGCGAGCCCCGACATTGTTTATGAGAGTAACGGTCTGGTCTTTATTGATGACCACAATAATAACACCGGCAAAATCAACATAGGTCCGCACCAGGTCCCGTTCCCGGGCAAGCTGGATGGCGTTGCTTTTATGTTGTGCTGCGGATGCTTTCAATTTTGCAATCTGCTTGCGCAGTTTTTCCGCTTCGTTAATCAGCTCTTCTTTTTTCATTTTCCTTTATCAGGCAAATGTCATGCGAGAGATTTTGAACCCGCTGATGTTTTTGTGCAACAGTGATATGTATGGTAATGAATCATCCTTATATAATAAACCGCCCTGTTTTACAATCCGGTATTTTTTCAGCACTTATTGAGCAGCCCCGCGGGGAGCAGCCTGCTGCAGGCGCTGCAGGAACTCACCGCTTACTCGAAAGCCGGAGGCCTGCAGGACCCTGACCTCGGCCCAGGCCTGCTTATAATCACCTTTTTCATACCAGGCTACTGCCCGGTTATAGCGGGCAGTGGTAAACTCCGGCTTAAACTTCAGTGCCTGAGAATAGTCTGCTATCGCCTGATCATAGGCGTTTTTTTTCAACAGCAAGTTAGCCCGGTTATTGTAAGCCTCTGCATAACAGGCGTCAATGTCCAGTGCCCGCGTGTAGTCAGCTATGGCCCGTTCGTCTTCCGCAAGAGCAGCAAAGGCATTGCCCCGGTTATAGAAGGCGATGGCAAACTGCGGATCAAGGGCCACTGCCCGGGTCAGGTCATCCACTGCCCTGCGGTATTCACCAGTGAGGGTGAAGGTGAGCCCGCGGTTACACCAGGCTTTTGCATAGCGGGGGCTGAGGCTGAGCGCGGTATCGAAATCTGCAAGAGCTTTTTTAAACTCCTTTTTATTTTTATAGGCAAGGCCCCGGTTGTTATAGGCATCTATAAACTGCGGGCTCATGGTGAGGGCAGTGGTGAAATCCGCGATGGCTCGCTCATAATCCCCGGCATCTTTAAAGGCAAGTGCCCGGTTGTGATAGGCAACCGGATCGAGGGGATAGTTGCGTATCACGTCATTCCACAGGGTGACGCCGTCTTTCCATACCAGGCAGCGCTGCCAGGTAAGAACGCACAGCATGGCGCAGATAAAGATTGCCGCCGGGAGCAGCAGTCTGTTTCGCTTCCGCGCAGCTTCGCCGCCGCTTCCGCAGAGGCGGGCAAACCCTTCGGCGGCGAGATACAGGAGCCCGATTGACGGGATATACGTGTAGCGGTCGGCAGCCATGGCCTGACCAATCGGCACCAGCTGCAGAACCGGTGCAATGGTAATAAAAAAAAACAGGGCGCCGAAGCTCAGATCTTTAGCATAGCGCACCGAGGCAGCCGCTGCCGCAAGCAGGATGAACGCCAGCATTGCCCCGGCATAGAAGCTGACCGGCAGCCCCTGAGCCATATTCGGATACGGATACAGGCATGACAGGTTAAGGGGGACCAGTATCTTTGCCAGGTAGAAGACCAGGCCGTAGCCGGCAATAGCCACCGTATCCAGCAGGGACACAGATGGCTGATTGCGCACCCCGCCAAGAGAGTGCTGGGCATACAGGGCCACTGCCGCAAAAATTGCCGCCAGGAGAAAAAAAGGAACCTTCTCCCACAACAGCTTACGGTTCCAGGCGCGCTGATTGAAATAATCACAGAGCAGCAGTACGCAGGGCAGGGTAATGGCCATGGCTTTTGACAGCAGGGCGCACATAAATAACGCAAGCGCCAGGCTATAAAGGGCCGGGCTCTTTGCTTTCCGGTGATAGTACAGATAGGAGATGAGCGCAGCGAGGAAAAACAATGTGCACAGCACGTCCTTGCGCTCGGAAACCCAGGCAACCGACTCCACGTGCAGGGGGTGGATGCCGAACAACAGTGCCGTGATAAAGGCAGCCGTAATATTGGCACGGAGCATGAAAATGAACCAGAACACCAGCAGACAGTTGCCCAGATGCAGGATGAGGCTGGTGGCGTGATAGGCAAAAGGGTCCAAACCGAAAAACCGGTATTCAAGGGCATAGGAGAGGATGGTGAGGGGCAGATAGCATGCCACATAGAATGACGTGAACATGGTTTTAATACTGTGCCAGGAAAGCTCTTTCACGGCGGCATTTTCCGTGAGATAGGCCCCGTCATCCCAGTTGGGAAAGCCGTTGTTGAGCGAGGGGTAAAAAGCTATTACGGTGATGAGAACAACTGCACTGAGAGATGCTGCCAGGGTGATTTTATTAACACTGCTCATTATTATTATTGTTTGCAGATTGAAGTCTTTAAACCAGATGCCGTTACTCTGGAGCTATTAACCATGTTATCTTAAAATTGGTAACAGATAAACTGTTTTTACGCTGAGGTGCCAAAACAGAAGGCTTTTTTTTGAGGTAAAATTCACGCGCAGTCTTTTTGAAAAAGCATTGTCGGGCACCATAAAATCAGGTATAAAGAAAATAGTTGTGCAGTGTTTTCATGTTTCCAGCATCGCACCATTCCTGCCTCTGCAGCAAGGGCATTGGCCCTGTTAATAAGCGTTCAGATATGATGGTATTAGACTGGGGGGGCATGAAAGAGCAGAATATTTTCCCGGCGATAACGATGCCGGTCTCGGCGCAAGTCACCAGACCGGGTGGACCGGTGTCGTGGCAAAAATCATTCAGACCCTGGGCTTTGTGGATGACAAAGCAGTACTGGAGCGCGGTGTGAGGCCGGCTATGACCACCTGCCAGCGCCCGTCCCCGGCGAAAAAAAACGCGGAGCTGAGCTATGGCATGGCCGAAACACTCAATCATTTATGAAATCAACACCTGGGTGTGGCTCAATGAACTGAGCCGCAGATATAAAAAATCAATCACCCTTGGCAGCGTCCCGGCCAGTGAATGGGATGCCATTGCTGACTTGCAGGTTGATGCCGTGTGGCTGATGGGCGTGTGGGAGCGCAGCCCCGCCGGCATCCGCATTGCGCGGGAGCTGCCGGTGCTGCAGGAAGAATATCGTCGGGCACTGCCTGATTTTACCATGGAAGATGTAGCAGGCTCACCCTACTGCGTGCACCGCTACGTGGTGGATGAGCACCTCGGAGGCCCAAAGGGTCTTGCCACGGCGCGCAAGCAGTTGGCCAAGCGGGGTATGCAGCTGATACTTGATTTTGTGCCGAATCATGTGGCTCCTGATCACCCGTGGATTCTTGAGCACCCGGAATATTTTATCCAGGGAAGCGCGGATGATTTTGCTCAGAAACCGGGAGAGTTTTTCCGGGCAGGGGATAAGATCATTGCCTGCGGCCGCGATCCGTATTTTCCGCCCTGGACTGACACCGCCCAGCTCAATATCTTTCATCCCGGCCTGCGCAAAGCTGCTATCGAGACCGTGAGTTCTATTGCATCCCAGTGCGACGGCATGCGCTGTGACATGGCAATGCTTCTTATAAATAATATATTTGAGAAGACCTGGGGCCAGCGTGCCGGAGTCCGACAGGAAACTGAATACTGGCAGGAGATAATAGCAGTGGTGCGCAAAAAATATCCTGACACGCTGTTCATGGCCGAGGCATACTGGGACCTGGAGTGGGAGCTGCAGCAGCAGGGATTCAACTACTGCTATGACAAGCGGCTCTATGACCGCCTGGTCCATGAATCTGCGGAGTCGGTGCGGCAGCATCTGCTTGCAGACCTCAGCTATCAGGATAAACTGGTGCGCTTCATTGAGAACCATGATGAGCCGCGTGCCGCGGCAACATTTTCTCCAGAAAAGCAATGCGCTGCTGCTGTTACCATCCTGACCCTGCCCGGGGCAAAGCTGCTGCATGAGGGCCAGTTCGAGGGATGCAGGGTAAAACTTCCCGTACAGCTTGGCCGTCGCCCTGATGAACCTGCTGATGGGGTGATGCAGGCATTTTACCGGCAATTGCTCAAAGCAGTTAATGCCAGGGCTTTTCGCGAAGGGGAATGGCAGCTCTGCGAACGCAGCGGCTGGCCCGATAACCAGAGCTATGTGAACCTTGTTGCCTGGTGCTGGCGCAACGGGCAGGAGCGATACCTCGTTATCGTAAACCTTTTGGATGCACGGGCACAGGGGAGGATCGTTCTCCCCTGGGATGAGCTGTCCGGGCGCATGTGGCAGCTCACTGATATTTTTACCAATGAGGTGTATGAACGCTATGGCAGCGAAATGCCCGATGCCGGGCTGTTTGTGGATCTTGCGCCATGGGGATTCCATCTCCTGAGCTTCCACTAAGTTCTACCCAAAGCTATACAAGGGGGAATGCTATGAACATTTTACGGCCGCTTGATCGTCTGGGGCGATTTAAAAAATTCGTTTTATGGGGTGCCGGTATAATAGCTGCGTACACTATACTGGGTTTTTTGCTTCTTCCGTTCACCATTAAGCTGGTCGCGGTAAAAAAACTCTCTGAAATGTTGCATCGGCCGGTTTCCATCGAGTCTGTGAGGCTCAACCCGTATGCGCTCGCGCTCACTATAAACAAGCTGAACATACAGGAGCCGAAGGAGCCGGTCGATTTTCTCTCCTTCACTATGCTTTATGTAAACTTAAGCGGGTCATCGGTCTTCAAACTTGCGCCGGTCGTGGAAGAATGCAAGCTTGATGGTTTCCATGTCCGGGTGATGCGGATCAAGGACACCACCTTCAATTTCTCCGACCTTATCACGCCGGCGCAGCCCGAGCCAAAGCCGGCTCCGCCCCCCGCTGCTGCCGCGCCTTTATTAAAATTTTCACTCAACAATATTCAGATTACCAATGGCCGGGCCGAGATTCAGGACCAGGTAACCGGTAAAACGCATACCATACAAAACCTGAATTTTACCATCCCCTTTGTTTCCAATATCGGCACTGATGTGCAGATCTTTGTCCAGCCGCACTTCGCTACCGTATTCAATAAGACGCCCATCGAGCTGAACGGCAAAACCAAGCCCTTTGCTGATTCTCTTGAAACCACGCTCAGCTTCAGCCTGAAGGGAATAGACCTCGCCTATTACTTTGCCTATGTCCCGGTCAGGACCAATTTGAAGCTCACTTCCGGCTCACTTGATATTGCCGCCAATGTGACCTTCACCCGGTTTAAGGATAAGCCGCCCGAGTCCCACGTGACCGGAGATGTGGCGGTGAAGGACTTAAGCATTACGGATATTGCGAATAACCCGGTGCTGAAATTTGGTCTGCTGCAGACCAAAATCGCGCCGTCGAGCTTTTTAACCGGGAAGGTGCATCTTGCGAAAGTTTTGCTGCAGGGGCCGGAAATCGGCATTACCCGCGGCAAGGACGGAAACGTAAATATATATAATTTAGTCCCGGCAGAAGAGCAGGCTTCTCCTGCGCCGCCGGCAGCAACAGCGAAGCAGAACCCGTTTACCCTGCAGGTTGATGATTTCTCGCTGAAGGATGCCCGGGTCTTCATCACTGATTTTTTCAAAGCATCAGGCGGCGCTGCATCCGCGCCGACAGAGCTGGTAAAGCTCCCCGCATTATCAATTAACGGTGTGTCTGTTGATACTGCTAAGCAGGAAGCAGTGGTGGAAAATATTTCCGCAGAGCAGTGCGCGGTAGCGGTAAAGCGAGCTGCTGCGGGAGACCTCAACGTGCAGGCCATTGCCCCGCCCCCGGCTGCAAACACCGGGCCCCCGTGGACAGCGACCGTGAATAAGCTAACGCTAAAGAAGTTTGCCTTTAAGGGAGAGCATCTGACAGCGGTAGAGGACAGCAATGTCTTCATAGACGAGATAACGATTGATGCGCGGGATTTCTCGACGAAGCCCGGCGCGAAAGGCAACATTGACTTTTCCTGCAGGGTGAACAATGCCGGCACCATTAGCGTTAAAGGAGCGTGCGGCATCGCTCCCGTCGCGGCCGAACTCAAGCTTGACGTTAAGGAAATCAAGCTGGCGGGGTTCCAGCCATTCCTCGCCGGCTTTATGAACGCGCGGCTTGCCGGCGGCAGCTTTTCCACCTCTGGCTCCCTTAACCTGGCGCAAGACAAAGACAAGCTGGCGACTAAATTCACCGGCAGCTCGGCAATTGCTGATTTTTCCCTGATTGAAACGGACAAGGCAGCGGACCTTCTGAAATGGAAGCAGCTTAAAGTCAGTGGAATAGATGCGGGAACAGCGCCGCTCTCCATCAGCATCAAGGATATAACCCTGGAGAAACTATTTTCCAAAATAATTATCAACAAGGATAAAACCATCAACCTGGCGCTTGTGATAAAATCTGAGCCGGCAGCAGCAGCGCAAACCACTCAGCCTGCAGCAGTACAGCAGCCGCCGCAGCCTGCGGCAAAGCCCGCTGAACCGCTGCCGCTTGCCATCGGCCTGATTACCTTAAAGGGCGGAAAAATAATTTTTAACGACCGCTCCGTCTCCCCCGTCCATACCTCCAGCCTGACAGACATTAACGGCACAATTCGTGACATAGCACCAAAGCAGGGCAAAAAAGCGGCCGTGGCATTGAACACCAGGATTAACAACTCGGCGCCCCTCAAAATTACCGGGACTCTTGACCCCTTCAGGGACGGCCTGTCTTTGGACCTGAGAGTGCATTTGCAGGACATGGACCTGAGCCCCTTTACGCCCTATTCAGGAAAATATGCCGGTTATACCATTCAGAAGGGAAAACTCACCCTGGACCTGCACTACACGATTGAGGATAAAAAACTTGTTTCAACCAATGATGTGTTCATTGATCAGTTTGACTTCGGCGAAACAGTGAAGAGCCCTGATGCCATTGACCTGCCGGTGAAGCTGGGCGTGTCGCTGCTGAAAGACAGCAGCGGTAAAATTAAGCTCAACCTG
Source organism: Pseudomonadota bacterium (assembly GCA_026388865.1). Classification (GTDB taxonomy): domain Bacteria; phylum Desulfobacterota; class WTBG01; order CAIYCZ01; family CAIYCZ01; genus JAPLIX01. The sequence goes on from JAPLIX010000105.1 coordinate 8,118, forward strand.
CCGGTCACCGGACGGCTGGATGATCCGCAGTTCAGCATCTTCGGGATTATTTTAAAGGTATTAAAAAATATTCTGATCAAGGCGGCCACCTCGCCGTTTTCCCTGATAGGCTCCATGGTCGGATCAAAAGAGGATTTGAGCTGCGTTATCTTTGATCCCGGAAGCGCCCGGCTGAGCGATGCGGAGAAGTCAAAGCTGAACGCGCTGGCAAAGGCGCTTGCCGACCGGCCGAACCTGAGCATGGAGATTTCCGGGTTTGTGGACACGGATGCAGACCGGCAGGGATTGGTTGACGCGGAATTCAGAAAACAGCTGCTGGCCGGGAAGAAGGGGAAAAAGGGAAAAAAGGAAGAACCCGATGCCGGGGAAGAAACAGAAGCGATTGCCCCCGAGGAGTTTGAAAAGCTGCTGAAAAAAGCCTACAGTTCGGCAAAGTTCGAGAAGCCTAAAAATGCCATAGGATTCAGCAAGGGCCTGCCGCCGCAGGAGATGGAAGCGCTCATCAAGAAAAACATCACCATAACAGATGAAGACCTTCACATGCTTGCTAAAGATCGGGCGGAAGCGGTGAAAGACTTTCTTGCCGGGCAGGGGAAAGTTGCCGCCGGCAGGTTGTTCATGGTGAAGCCGCCGGGGCTTGCGCCGGAGAAAAAGGAGAACGTGAAGAACAGCCGTGTGGACTTGAAACTCAAATAAGAGGCTAAAGCGGTGTTGTTAAAAGTGCTGTTCAATCCCACAGCCTGAATATAACAAACAACACACGGGCGCCGCTGCGGCTGCCGGTAATACCTTTTCCATCCACTGGGGAACAATGGGAAGACAGCAGTAAACTAAAACCTCTATTAGCAGAAAAGCTGGCAGGGGTTTTTTGCTGTAAAAAGCGTTATACTGGATTTTTATGTTTCAGCTTAGCCCACAGGAAAAGGACGAGGTGGTCGCATTTTTCGACCACCTCGCAAAGTTTTAATTAAAATAATTAACACAGCATGCTAATTATTTTATTGACTTGGAATATATATGATTATATATTTTAGAAACAGAAAGCTCCAGAACATATGCAGTAACAGAAAGGTTGCAGAGAAAAAGCTTGGTCATAAAATGGCCGGAAAACTGTTACAACGCATGATGGAACTAAGTACCGTCGATACTCTGCAAGATGTTTCATATCTGCCCCCAACCCGCTGTCATGAGCTTGCAGGCGAGCGCCACGGGCAACTATCGGTTGATCTTGAGCATCCATTACGCCTGCTTTTCATAGTCGCAAATACTCCAGTCCCTCTAAAAGCTGATGGCGGGCTGGATTGGTCAGGAGTTACTGAAATAGAAATCATTGAAATTGCGGATACCCATTAAAAGGACTTTTTATGGAAGCTTTAAGAAAATTTACCTTTGAGCCAGACTATGCAATTCCACCGGGCCAGACACTTATGGAAATTATGGAATCGCTGGACATGACACAAAAGGAACTGGCTATACGAACAGGGATAACCGTTCAGTCGTTGAATCGTATATTCAAGGGTGAACAGCCCATTAGCTATGAAACTGCCAGCCGACTTGAATTAGCCACGGGAGTTCCGGCCCGCTTGTGGAATAATCTTGAGACAAAGTACCGTGAACAGCTGGCAAAGTTTGCGGAGCAGCAACGGCTGCAAAGCGATCTTCACTGGCTGGAAACAATTCCAACCCTTGAGCTTATAAAACGAGGTGCTATAGAACCCCAGAAAGACAAAGCCCTTCTTTTACGCGAGACTTTAAGGTTTTACGGGGTGAGCAGTGTTGCGGCATGGAAAAAATACTGGGAAACCCCTGCTGTTGCAGCAAGACGCTCGGGCTGTTTTACATCCTGTCCTGGCCCTGCATCAGCATGGATCAGACTGGGGGAAATACAGGCACATTCTATTGAGTGTCAACCATATGATCAGAATAAATTTAAGCGGTCAGTACAGGATGTTCGGAAATTGACTGTTGATAAGCCAAAAGCTTTCATCCCTGAAATGCGGCGTATTTGTGCAGACTCAGGCGTTGCCCTTGCATTGGTGCCGGAAATGAAAAAAGTCCCCTGGAGCGGTGCAACCAGGTGGCTTTCTCCATCCAAAGCCATGATCCTTCTTAATTTGCGCGGGAAAACAGAGGACCTTTTCTGGTTCGCCTTTTTCCATGAAGCAGGGCATGTGCTTAATGATGGAAAAAAAGATTTGCTTATCAATGATAACACTGAGGATGATCCCAGAGAACGCAAGGCCAATGAATATGCTGCTGAAATACTTATTCCTCGCAGTTGGGACAGTAAAATTTGTTCCATTACTTCAAAAAGAGCAGTAATACAAATTGCCAGCCAATTAGGCATTTCGCCCGGCGTTGTTGTCGGCCGTTACCAGCATCTGACAAAGAAGTGGCATTTTTTCAATGAATTAAAACAAAAATTTCAGTGGGCAGAAAATTAATTTTGATTATGTGTTTGTAGAAGAAGAGGATTTTGAGAGATACAAACCCAGCACGTTCAAAGAATTGCATCAAAATTTTACGAAATATAAGAATGACAAATAAGGTTAACAAAAAGACGCAACACTTGGCAGCTATTTCGCTAAGCCCCATGCAGCGGGTGTGCCTAACCGGAAGGCAGTCATGAAATGCTGAAACAATTCATTCTATGGGCTATTGGGCAGTTAGACTACCGCTATTACACGCCACTAGTTATTGATTTCCTAAA
>JAPLIX010000040.1 GCA_026388865.1 Pseudomonadota bacterium
CCAACATGGTGGTGCCGGTGGTTATATCACTTTCTTTTGCAGCCGGGGTAAACCCCATTCCTCCGGCCATCGGCGCCTCGCTTGGCGCCAGCCTTGCCTTCATGCTTCCCGTCTCCACGCCGCCCAATGCCATTGTCTATGGCTCAGGCATGGTGCCCATTACCAAAATGATACGGGCGGGAATCTTTTTTGATCTGCTGAGCATTATCATTATCTGGACCGGCCTGCGCATCATGCTGCCGCTGGTGGGGCTTGGCTGAACTTCATAACGGTCCGGGTATGATGAGAGAATGAGCGATGCGGGGAAACACGGTGATAAGAAAAAATATTCTGTACGTTCTTAGCAGTATTATATTATGTGTCCTGCTGTGCGCTTTTGCCTGGTCGCAGAAGCGGGACGGAACACTGATAAAACATTTTAAATTAGAATGGGACGGGGAGGTGCGGACGTATTACCTTTACGTGCCGGATAATCTGCCGGAAAAAATGCCGGCTCCCCTGGTCATGGTGCTGCACGGGGGCGGCCAGACACTGCAGGAAGTTGTCAGGCACGCGCCAGCCCGATGGATGCAGCTGGCAGACCGGGACAAATTTATTGTCGTGTACCCGGCAGGTAAGAACAGGCACTGGCATGACTGCCGTGACGATAATCATGGCCCTGACGCTGACACTGATGATGTGGGTTTTATCAGCGCGCTGATAGATGAGCTGGCAAAAGTTTATGCGGTTGATCAGCAGCGCATCTACGCGAGCGGTGAGTCAAACGGCGGCATGATGTGTTACCGGCTTGCATGCGAACTGTCAGACAGAATCGCGGCGATCGGAGCTGTCGCTGCTAATAACCCGGCGATCCAAACCGAATGCACGGGGCCGGTCAATCCTATCTCGGTTCTTATTATGAACGGCACCGCGGACCCCATAATGCCCTGGGATGGCGGGTGTATCAGGAACCGGAGAGGAAATTGCTGGAACAATAAAGGCACGGTGATGTCAACGCCGGAAACGGTTGAATTCTGGAGAAGTTTCTTGCAGGCGGATGCCGCCCCGGCAATCGATGAATTTCCTGATATCGACTCAACAGATAATTCCACAGTTGCGCGGGAACTATATGCCAATGGCAGCGGCGGCACGGAAGTGGTCCTGTACCGGATAAATAATGGCGGCCATACCTATCCCACGATTCAATGGAAGACCGCTGATGCGGGGAGATCACTCTCGCCCCTTGGAAACCAGAACCATGACATTGAGGGCATAGACCAGATATGGGAATTCTTCAAGCGGCATACCATCGATCGATAACCTTATTATAAAAGCAGCAGGGGAAACTGCTGATGATAGCAGATTTACTGTGCGCTCTGCTTTTTAAGGCGCTCCGCGCGCACTATGAAATAAATCGCAGCGGCAAAGACCAGGACTACCATAGTTAAAAATGCCGGGTTCAGGGTGATCCAGGGCTCTGACAGTATTTTCCACTTGGCAAGCGTTTCAATACAGCTCCACAGAACAACCACGGTCGGTATCGCGTAGCGGAAAGCAAACCCCATCTCTTCAGCTTTTGTCAGCCGGTAGAAAAGATATGTTCCACCCAGCAGGCACGAGATAAAAAATATCTTGCAGGCGATGCTCCGGGGGCCGAAAAAATCATTGTCATAGGTAAAGAACAGGGCAATGTGCCCGAACCAGATCAGGGCAAACATTTTAAAAGCAGTCCGGGGTCCCCAGTTCTCTACGGGAATATCAGTAACCGGTCCCTTTACGATATGCAGGTGCTTGCGCAATGCTATGAAAAAATTACAGCGGATGTTCTCGTTGAACAGCAGGTAGAGCGACAGAGGGATGATAATCGCCATGGTCAGCTCCATCACCTTTTGTTCTGACGCATTGATTGCTCGGGCACCAAGCTTCACCCAGATCTCCACCAGACCGGCCCACAGCAGGGTTCCGGCAATCAGCCCC
>JAPLIX010000324.1 GCA_026388865.1 Pseudomonadota bacterium
CCTAGGGTATATAATACCGGATCAGCCTGCAACTACAGTGAGAGAATTTATAAAAAAGCTAAAAGCTGACAGCTGACAGCCCCTCGACCGTGAGCTCTGGGCCGAACGGCTATCAGTTAAAAAGGAATGCAGCCTATGAAAGTCGGAATTATCGGCCTCCCCCAGGCAGGCAAAAAAACCCTGTTCAAAATATTAACCGCCAGCCATGGTACGGAGCGCACGGCTGATGCGCGCAAGACACTGGTCGGCAGCGCTGAAATAAAAGACCCGCGGTTTGACATCCTGGTCAAAATGTATGCCCCGAGAAAACAGGCTCGGCCGAAGGTTGACCTGTCGCTTCTCCCCACCATAGAAAAAGAAGCGATTGCGGAGGGAAATATTTTTAAGGACATTGCTGACGTGGATGCAGTGTGTCACGTGGTAAGGGCATTTCAAGACGACTCGATCTATCATGTGAGCGGCTCGGTTGACCCGCGTCGGGATATTGAGAGCGTTAACGCAGAGCTGATTTTAAACGACATGATTTTTGTCGAAAAGCGCCTGGAGAGAATTGAAAAAGACATTAAGAAAGTTCAGGACAAGCGCCTGCATCAGGAGAAGGCGCTTCTGGAAAAGCTGAAACCCCAGCTGGAAAAAGAGCTCCCCCTGCGGCTGCTGGAGCTGTCGGAAGAAGAGAAAAAAATTATCGCCAGCTACCCGTTTATTACCTTAAAAGAAATGATAGTCGTACTGAATAGTTCTGAAGCTGATGTGCAGAACGAGCAGCTCCTGCACGAGCTGCAGGAAACCTATGCGCCGCTTAACATAGATTTTATCCAGGTGGCGGTGAAGGTTGAAGCGGAAATAGCGGGCCTTGAGACAGAAGAGGAGAAAAGCGAATTTCTGCAGGCCCTGGGCATAAAGGAGCCGGCGCTTGATATGCTCACCCGGCGCTGCATAACAGCCCTTGGCCTCATGTCATTTTTTACCGTGGGTGAAGATGAGGTGCGTCAGTGGCTGATACGGGCCGGTTCCACAGCGCCGGAAGCAGCGGGCGCGATACACTCCGACCTGCAGCGGGGGTTTATCCGGGCGGAAGTCATGAAGTTTGATGAATTGATGGAGCATAAAACAGAAGCCCAGCTCAAGCATGCCGGGAGATATTATACCAAGGGAAAGGACTACATTGTGGAGGACGGCGACATCCTGAATATACGGTTTAACGTGTAAACAGGTCCTGCTGAAAAACGCCTGCCCTGGCACGCAGGCTACAAAAAAAACCTGCAACTGCCATCTTTTTATGTTGTTCAAATCTATATACGTACTTTCCCCTCAGATCCCGGCTAATAATACGTAGTTTGCCGCATATTTTACAGTAAAAATATGTAGATGGTACTGATTACATGTGCAGCAATTTCATACTGCTATTTTAAGCAGATACGACTGTGCAGGGTATTTATAATAAATGGGTGAGAATGAAGAGCTCCTATTTATAAAGACCCTCCCTTGACAAGGTAAATTTATTGAGTGATAACAACTTATGCATAATCGCTGCACCGCTCACCATCACAAACAGGTACTCTTAAAGAAAACAGATAGTACGGCTTTAACGCAATCCCCGCTGCGTCGGGTACCATATTGCGAATCAATACATTTGGTTACAGCAGGACATTGACAATCAACAATAATAAGGAGGATCTAATGAAAGCGTTTATTACCACGGTATTTTTAATCTGTGCAGCCATTCTGCTTGTTTCTCCCCAGGCTGGACTTGCCTATCAGACATTGGAAGGCGGCTGCTTATCTTGTCATTCCGCATCCCAACTGCATCCCCTTCACAGTGCACAGGCATGTACGGTGTGCCATCCCGGCTCGCCTGGAGCAAAACCCATTCCATCTTCAGACTGTTTAGTATGTCATCCGCGCACTGGCGGCACGGGTCTTTGCCAGCTTATTAATAATGTAACTACTCCAGCACCTGGCCATACCGGCATTAAATCAACCTGTCTGGGATGTCATCCGAGCTGTGCTCCGGCCACTACCACGACAACTGCTGCAGTTACGACAACAACAGTGCCCGCAACTACCACGACAGTGCCTGCGACTACAACCGTGCCCGCTAACACGACAACCACCGTTACGCCAACAACGACGACGACGGCACCGGCAGGCCCGTGTCCGGCTGAAGCAGTTCTCGGTGAGGATGACCCGCGCCTTGACACCTTGAGGGAATTCCGCGACCAGGTGCTGGCAAAGAATCCGAACGGCCAAAAGATGATCAAGATGTATTATGGTTCAAGCAGTGCGGTTGTTAAGATGCTCGAGAGCAACCCCGGACTGAAGGATTCTGCTCGGGAATACCTGGAAGCGATACTGCCGGCAATCGAGAAAATGACAAAGGAAAAAGCTGGAAAGTAAACAATAGCTGCAGTTGCAGCAAACAAAAAAGGCAGGGCCGTTAATGGCGCTCTGCCTTTTTTTAGTGTGCCCGGCATGGGCGATAACTTGGCGGTGTAAGTCCGCTATGAACTTGGCAGTAGGAATCATTAGCCAAAGGCAAGGGTGTCGTGGGTGACTGCGAATCTGAAAGAAGCCGGAGGCAAAGTCCCGGC
>JAPLIX010000035.1 GCA_026388865.1 Pseudomonadota bacterium
GATGTCAGAAGCCTCGCGCATCTTCTGTTTGCGGCTATCGGCAGCGGAACAGCACGCACCCTCATGAACCAGTATTTGAAGGCAGACCTCATCCCTGATGAATTCAGTGCTGAGGGAGTGGTGCGCGCATTCACGCAAGGGAACATAACCGGAGCCCGGATTCTCATCCCCCGGGCCCAGCAAGCGCGCGATGTGCTGGAGCAGGGCTTGCGGGCTTTGCAGAATAATGTGCTGGCAGTGCCGGTCTATAAAACAGTAGTGCCTTCGGCCCTGCACCAGGCCGAGCAGTTTGAGACGGTGCAGAATTGCGACTGCATTGTTTTTACCAGCTCGTCCACGGTGCACAACTTCTTTGAGTACAGTACCCCCGCAGTTTTGCAGGAGCTTAAAGACATGGCAATCGCCTGCATCGGGCCCATCACCGAAGGAGCATTGCGCAAGCATGGATTCAGCGCCGGGATAGTGCCGGAGAAATATGATTTTACCTCTTTGGCTGAAGCGATAATAAAATACTACCAAGAGTTGCGGAGTGGAGGAGGTAAAGAGTTGAAGAGTATTCTTAATTCCTAAACTCTTCAACTCAATTATTTATGGAACGGCTCAGACGTTTGAAAATGAAACCGGAGATGAGAGAGATGCTGCAGGAGACCGTGCTGCGCAGGGAGTCTCTCATAGCACCCTTGTTTGTTATCCATGGCACGGGCATTAAAAACCCTGTTGCAAGCATGCCGGGTGTTTTTCAGCTCTCCATTGACAACCTCATCCGGGAAGCGTGCGAGCTGCAGGATGCTGGCATCAAGGCAGTGCTCTTGTTCGGCATTCCCCGCATAAAGGATGACCGTGGCTCTGAAGCAACCAGCCCGGACGGCATCATCCAGCAGGCAGTCCGGGCACTGAAAAATGCCCTGCCGCAGATGGTCGTTATTACCGACGTGTGCCTCTGCGATGGCCCCGTCCGACATGATGGATGGCACCGTGGCTGCAATCAGGCAAACACTTGACAGTTCCGGCTTTGAAAATCTTCCCGTCATGGCCTATGCTGCGAAATTTTCCTCGGCGCTCTATGCCCCCTTCCGGGAGGCAGCGCAATCTGCGCCCGCATCTGGAGACCGGAAGTCCCATCAGCTGAGCGCTGCCAATGGCCGCGAGGCCCTGCGCTCACTTTCGCGGTGCGCAGCCGAGGGCGCCGATATCCTCATGGTGAAGCCGGCGCTTCCCTATCTGGATATTTTATGCAGAGCACGCACGCAATTCAACCTGCCGCTGGCGGCGTACCAGGTGAGCGGGGAATATGCCATGATAAAGGCAGCAGCAGCTCAGGGATACATTGATGAAGAAAAAATAGTACTTGAAACGCTGCTTGCCATAAAGCGTGCCGGGGCAGATTTGATTATTACCTATTTTGCAAAACAGGCAGGAAATCTTTTATAATTGATTGGACCAAGACGGTAAGGATAATAAATATCAGGGATAGTTTTCAGCGGGTGTCTGCGGACACAGGCGTCCCGCATAACCAGAGCAGATGAAATCATCATTAACATTATTCGGCATTAATCATCGCACCGCACCCCTCTGCGTGCGCGAGCAATGCTCTTTTACCCATGAGCAGATCAGGGAAGAGCTGCAGCGCATGAGCGCGATTTCCTCTATTGATGGCTGCGTGCTGCTTTTCACCTGCAACCGGACGGAATACTATTTTATCTGCAGCGAAAAGCCCGGCCCAGCTGACCGAAACATGCTGTTCCCTGAATCCCATATCTTCGGCAACGGGATGGGTGAGCATGTCTATTGCAAGGAGAACACAGCTGCGCTGCAGCATCTGTTCAGGGTTGCAGCAGGGCTTGACTCGCAGGTGCTGGGCGAAAATGAAGTGCTGTTCCAGGTGAAAGAAGCATACCGGGTGTCACAGGAGACCAACTGCCTGGGAAAGAATCTTCACCGGATTTTCGAGCAGACCTTCCGGGTGGGGAGAAAGGTGCGGCGTGAAACCGCCATTTCCAAGGGCAATGTATCCATCGCATCGCTGGCAATAAAATATCTGGAGCGGGAGTGCGGGCTTACGGGCACCAAGGTGATGCTTATCGGGGTGAATAAGATAACCACGCAGATAGCGCAGTACCTGCTTGAGCATGCCCTGCACACCGTTTTTGTCGGCAACCGGACGTATGAAAAAGCAGCGGCGCTGGCCCAAAGCCTTGGCGGCGAGGCGTTTCATCTGGACCATCTCGAAGAGCTGATGCGGGAGGTGGATATTATCATCACCGCGACATCAGCCCCGCATTTTATTATCAAAAAAGAAAAGGTTCTGGACGCCCTCAATGCGCGCACCCGGCCCCTGTATATTATTGATCTCGCGGTGCCGCGGGATGTTGACCCCGCGCTGCAGCAGCATCCGCTGGTGCACCTGCATAACCTGGAAACGATCCAGCCGCTGGTCGAGCATAATGCAGCCGCCAAGAGAGAGGAGGCGCAGAAAGCTGAAGCCATCGTAAGCGCGGAAGCGAAGCGTTTGGCGGAACGGTTTTTCTAACCACAACAGATATCTGAAACCACAGAGTTCACGGAGAGATACTCTCTTATCTAAAGTGGAAAGAAGATGAAATCTGGAACTCACGAAATCATGAATCTGTTGTTTTTATTTTCTGAGTTCCTGAGTTCCAGATAATTTACTTAACTGAAAGGAGTGTACACGCGGATGGATTCTATGCCGATTATCGCGGCGGCTTTCGGCACGTCAACGCGCGCTCAGGATACCTATTGGTTTTTTGAAGAACGCTTTCGCAGCGCGTTCCCGGGCCGGACTTTGTTATGGGCCTATACCTCGCGCATGCTCAGAGCGAAGATGAACCAGCGCCTGGCGGGTTGGAAAAGTCTTGAAGAGGTTTTATATGACCTGGAGCAGCAGGGGTGCGAGCGGGCCGTCATTCAATCGCTGCATGTTATCCCCGGCGTTGAATTTCATAAAATAGCAGCCGCAGCCGGCGCAACCCGCATCAGGACCGCCATCGGCAGGCCGCTTTTGTGTTCTGATGAAGACTGTGCCACAGTACTTGACGCCCTCGCTGACAGAATAACGTGCGGGGCCGGACGAGCCACCGTGCTGGTCGGACACGGTACCTATCATCTTGCCGGTTCTGTCTATGCCCGGCTTGAAAGAATCGTGAAGGCACGGTACCCGGAGCATGTCTATGTCAGCGTGGTTGAAGGAGAGCCTTCCTGGGAGGCGGCGCGCGCGCAGCTTGCGCGCAGTTCCGCGCAAACGGTAAAATTTATTCCTCTCATGTTTGTCGCCGGGGAACATATAATGAACGATGTTCTGGGCGAAGGGACGAATGATGAAGAGTCATCCTGGAGGTCGCAGCTTGCAGGGCTTGAAATTGACGGCGCGGAGAAGGGCCTGGGATTCAATGAAAAAATAGTTGCCATGTACCTTGCGCACATGAAAGCGGCAATGGAAAAGTCACATGCCCTCTCGCGATGAACTGCGAATGAGTTTGTTTCTCTCTACATCCAGTTAGCTTTATGTTTCATTCATTCAGGATATAAAAGCTCACGGTGCAACCTGCCTCGCGGTGGTAACATTGTATTAGCCACGGCATCCGCTCTCTCATTATTTCCCCATTTCTAATACTTTCGAGAACCTCTAATAATTGCTTGAAGACGTGAATGTGAATGGCGTGAAGAACATGCACGGGCCGATCGCGGCTACCGGGCATATTGTCGATTTATTATTGTCCTTCATTATAAACACTTTTCATTGTTAATAGCTGTTTGAGTGAAAGAACTCTTTACCAGGGGGGCCAAGAGCAGGCCGATACATTTATATCCGGCAACAGATAAATGCACCCCATCGCCTGAGTCATAGATATTTCGCAGGTAACCGTGTTCATCCTGCAGCGCTGTAAACCAGTCAGCAAAAAGAACATTTGGGTGGTGCTCAGCATAGGTTTTTATTTTATTGTTGAACGCTTCAACCTTTGTTTCATAGCCGTCAATGCGGATGGGCGGGATGCCCGGCGCAATAACCGGAAGGCCCTTTTGCCTGCACGTCGCATACCCCGCCTGGAGGTTATTAAAAATCTGCGCTTCCTCGATCATGCCGAGATCGTTGGTGCCGCCGGCAAGTATGACGAGATTGAATGATGACGTTTTCAGGGCATGCTGAAGCCTTATGACAATACCGCGCGCGGTATCACCGCACATGCCTTCATTGATGAGCTGATAATCAGCATCAGGGTGTATGCGCAGCAATTCCTGCTTAAGCCAGAACTGGTATGATGACTCGGGATTGCCGCCCATCATGGGATCATAATAGGGGAAGCCGGCAGTATGGGAATCTCCGATACACAAAACAATAGATGATTGCGCCATATGTATTTTGGAAAAACAGCAGATCATTGCCTCGCGGTTGGTGGATGGGATGTTAGCACACACGGCCCAAGTTTACAATCAGGCTGTTGAAAAACACCCAGCTGCTTCGTTGCGCTCATCCTTCATCATTGCGACGTACTATAAAGTACGCCTCATTCCTCACGATTTCGCGCGCCTTGCATCAGGATGTTTTTGACCAGCCTGAGAGAAAACTACTTTATCAACAACCTGCTATAGCCACACCGGGCTTGACTCGCCGGGTGCTTTTGTTTATTGTCAGAAAGTGCATGGGTGAATCGGTGAATCGGTGAATGGGTAAAGAGGTGGAGTTGACCGTAGAAGAATTGAAAAACAAACGAATAGGCGTCGTATTTTCTTCCGGCTTTTTTGGGTTTTTTGCCCATGCCGGCTGTCTCAAGGCACTTGAAGAGTTGGGGATCAAGCCGGTCGGGTACGCGGGCACCAGTTCCGGTGCGATTGCAGCAGCATTTGCTGCAGCCGGGCTGAACGCAGAGCGTATCAGCGCTATTCTATTTAATCTCAGGAAACAGGACTTCTGGGACCCGGAACCGTGGTATAAAACAGCAGTGAGCGCTTTGAAGCTTTTCCGGGGATCGCTTGGTTATCTGGAGGGAGAACGGTTCAGGAATTTATTGGAGCGCAACCTGCCGGTACGGCAGTTCCATGAATTGACAACACCCTGTGTGATTGTCGGCGCAAACATTACTAAGAAGAGACGGGAAGTATTCACTGCGGGAAGTATCAGTGACGCGGTGCAGGCTTCCGGTACCATTCCCTGGACGTTTAAGATGAAAAAGATAGGGGATGACTATTTTCTGGACGGGGGGCTGATCGATAAAGCACCCCTTGACGCGCTGCGGGCGCATGTTCCTGTTGACGTGATCCTGGTCCATTATATTGCATCACACGACCTCACTGAAAACAGCAATTCTTTTTTACTGAAAAAGTTCTCTCCGCAGCGGGCATACGGCCTTGCTATAAGTATTGCCCGCCATGAACACTACCAGGCGCAGAAGAAGCTTGCAGAGCAGCAGGGGGTAATGGTAATAGAGCTGAAGCCGGACCTTCCCCCGGTGACGCCGGACTCTCTGCAAAAGGGGAGGGAGGCGTTTAATATATCTCATAAATATGTATTAGAATATTTTCATTATTGACCTCATTAATAAAGGAGTCTTTATGATCATCGATATTCACAACCACCTTACCGTAAAGCACAGCCCGTTCTATCTCCCGGCTGAAGAATACCTGAAGGTTATGGATGAGCTGGGCGTCGATAAGACCGTTATTCTGGGGAAGGATTACGGGTTCCTGGGCGACCGTCAGAACTCAAATCTTCCTGATGCGGAAACAGCGCAGTTTGTCCGGGCGCATCCGGATAGATTTATCGGTTTCAGCGCAGCTCACCCGGACCGCTCCGAACGGGAAAACCTGGAGCGCATAGAGCGGGCCGTGAATGACTATGGTATGAAGGGGATCAAGCTCAACCCGGCTTCGGGATTTTATCCGAATGATCAGCGGCTCTATTCCGTATATGCAAAATGTTCAAGCCTGCAGATTCCCGTCATGGTCCACATGGGCATTAAGCCGCCTTCTGAGGGCAACCGGATGAAATACTGCCATCCGCTCTATCTGGATGACATCGCAGTGGACTTCCCCGAACTGACCATCATCATAGCTCACTCCGGCTATCCCTGGGTGGAGGATACGATAATCGTGAGCCTCTACACGCAAACTCTGGTTGCCGATATTTCGACGCTGAATCAGCTGGAGGAGGTCATGGGCTGCGAGGTGGTGGTGCCGACGCTGAAGCGGCTGACAGCCTCTCTTGGCGCCAGCCGCGTGGTATTCGGCTCTGATGGTATTTTTAATCTTGAAGCACTTATCAGCGCAGTCAGGAATGCGCCTTTTCTCTCTGATGCCGACAAGGAAAGAATCTTCTGGAAAAATGCAACGGAAATTTTAAAATTATAGCTTACTCGTCCCGGTGCCAGTGCACCCTGACATATTTTTCTCCCTCAGGGTACCGGATGTTAAGTTCTCCTTTGCACGCGGCGTGTACCGCTTCTCCAATGCGGCGTGCAATGTGCTCGTAGGTGGTCTTAATAGTTATCTTGTTGTTGTTATCTGCAATATCAATTATTCTCTCTAATGGCCTGGAGTTACGCTCATTATTTTCAGTATTTTTTACAATGCTAAGAATTTCCTTCTTATGCTTTGACAAGAATTCACCCTCTAATAATATAACCCCGCCTTCATAGTTATTTTCTATCCTCTTGCACGCGGGGCATAAAAATTTTGCCGCGTTTGCCGGCGGTTTTTCAAACCACTTAAAATTGCCATTATGAAATACCACGCTGCATCTTTCACACACACACGGATCAGGACATTTCTCTTTCAATAAATATGGGTCATGGTTATGTTTCTGGATTAGCTTATTCATCTTTGCCATAAACTTTCTCTCCTTTTTATCAAGGTTGATGAATTGAGAAGTTTATACTAATGTCCACTTATTACTTATAGCATTGTTGTCTGTTAATAACATGAGTTTAAAAACATAGCAGTAAAAAAGTTGTAAAAAAGGTAAAGAGGTGCAAAGGTGAAGGGGCAACAGTTTGAAGATTGAAAGGTTTGAAAAAAAACGTGTCAATTCAAAAGGTTCATCTGGTTAACTAAGGCTTCAGTTATAGTTATATATTGGCATTGTAATTGGATAGTTGGACAAGGGGCAGGGCATTATCTTGATTGAAAAGGCCAAAGTAAATATCTTATATGTTGATGGTCTGATTAAAAAACGAAAAACCTTTTGGCCTTTTTACCTCTTAGCCTTTTGACCATATAATAACTCTTACTCCTCAACTCATTGGAGATTTTGGTGAATAATAAGCATGGCGGTACAATTTACGCAATCGCCCGCCAGATGGGAATAAAACCTTCGGAACTTCTTGACTTCAGCGCCAGTATAAATCCCCTCGGGTTTTCGCCGCGCGTTAAGAGGGCTCTGAGGGGACATGATGACGCCATTCTTCATTACCCTGACCAGGAAGCCCACGATTTTATACGGGAACTTGCCGGATACCACCGGCTTTCGGCGGCCAATATTATTGCCGGCAATGGCTCAACTGAGCTTATATTTCTGCTGCCCAGGGTTGTAAAAACCAAGAAAGTATTGCTGGTTGTGCCCACATTTTCAGAATATGAATCAAGCATCAGGAAGGCGGGCGGAAAAGTCTTCTATTTCAGGACAACCGAGGAGGAGCAATTTTCCATTCAGCCACAGGACGTATTGAAAGAGCTGCAGAAAGGCTATGATGCGCTCTATATCTGCAACCCCAATAACCCGACAGGGGTGCTGATCTCAAAAGAAGTGCTGAAGGATATTGCGCAGAGTGCGTGGCAACGATCGACTACGGTTATCATTGACGAAACATTCATCGATTTTGATGAAAGCCAGTCTCTTAAATATGAAACAAAAGAGCTTGAAAATATATATATTTTAAGGTCTATGACGAAATTTTTTGCGCTCCCGGGACTCCGGGCCGGCTATCTTATTTCCGCAGCAGGTAATATTAAAAAGCTTCGCGAGCAGCAGGAGCCATGGACCATGAATGCTCTTGCCCAGCATGCGGGTGTTGAGAGCCTCAGAGACAAAGATTATATCCAGAGGTCATTGCACTATATGAAAACAGCACGGCATGAGCTTGCTGCCGGGCTGCAGAGAATTTTCTGTTTGAAAGTCTTTGCAAGCGGGGCAAATTACCTGTTGATCAAACTGCTTGAACCGGCCCCGTTGAGTGTTTCCGGGCTTTATAACAAGCTTTTAGAGGAGAGGATTATTATCAGGAAATGTAATACGTTTCAGGGAATGGGCGATAGTTTTTTCCGTATTGCAGTAAGAAAGAAAAGTGAAAACAAAATGTTAATTGGTAAGCTTAGAAAAATACTGGAAGGTGGTAAATCGGTGAATGGGTAAATCGGTGAATCGGTGAATGGGTAAATCGGTGAAGAGGTGAATCGGTAAATCGGTGAATAGGTGAATCGGTAAAGAGGTGACGGTTCGACCGTTCGACAGGCTCACCGCTCACCGCAGGAGAGGTAAAGAGCTGAATAGGTGAAGAGGTGAAACAGGCATTTTACTTTTAACCTTTTGTTGACTATTTCTCTAATTCAGACTTAAAGCGCGGTGACCAGAAGAGCTTGCGGAAGTGGTAACCGTATATGGCCAGGCACACAACTTCTGAGAATGCGGTGCGATACTTTGAATATGAGTTCTTGAGCAACCGCCAGTAATAATTTTTAGTCGATGTCCGGTCAACAATACCAAGATACCAGAAGGTGCGGATAAAGGTAAGTACATCATTTTTCTCAAGGTAAAATTTGGTCTTCGGCCGGTAGTCCTGCAGGAAGGTCATGATGCGTTTATAATACATCTCCGGTGAATAAATAGTATTCATCACCCACTTATAACCATTGATAAGGGTCTCCCGGTCCATTTTGGGGACGAAGTTGAGACTCTCCTGCGGATCGGTATTATTGCAGGCGCATTTAAACAGCAGGCCGATCATGGCCGTAACGATGCCGGTCTTCTGAATGAACTGTACCTGCCGCTGAAAGATATCAGGAGGATCGCTGTCAAAGCCGATAATAAACCCCCCCATCACCGCCAGGCCGTGATTCTGAATGATGCGCACTGAATCGGTAAGGCCCCGTTTAAGGTTTTGGGATTTGCCGCATTCTTTGAGGCCCTCCTCAGATGGCGTTTCAATCCCCATAAAAACCTTATTAAATCCCGCCTGAACCATCAGGTCCATGAGCTCTTCGTCTTCTGCCAGATCAACAGAAGCTTCGGTAAAGAAATTGAGCCGGCGCTTGCGCTGACTCTGCCAGGTAATAATCTCCCGCAGAAGCGATTTCACCTTAATCTTATTGCCGATAAAATTATCATCAACAATAAATACGGTTCCGCGCCAGCCCCGGCTGTACAAGGCATCAAGCTCTGCTATCATCCGGTCATTGGTTTTGGTGCGCGGCACCCGGCCATTCATGACGATGATGTCACAGAACTCGCAATTGAACGGGCAACCCCGTGAGTACTGAATGCCCATGCTGGCATAGTCAGATAAATGTATCAGGTCCCATTGAGGAATCGGCGTGGCATCCAGTGGCGGACGATTATGTTCCTCGTAATATTTTTTCGCAGCCCCGTTTTCGATGTCTGCAACAAAACGGGGCACGGTGAGCTCGCCTTCACCCAGTATCAGATGATCCGCATCCTGAAAAACCTCCCGGTAGGAGTTAAACAGCGGGCCGCCGCACACGGTTTTAACACCGAGCTTACGGCAGCGATCAAGCACTGTACGGGTGGAGCCCCATTGCGCCACCATGGCGCTGATAAACACATAATCCGCCCACTGCAGGTCATCATCATGCAAGCTGCGCACATTCATATCCACCAGGCGTTTCTGCCAGGGACAGGGGAGCATTGCTGCCACCGTGAGAGCTCCCAGCGGCGGGAAAGCAGATTTTCGCTGTACCACCCGCAGGGCGTGCTTGAAGCTCCAGAATGTTTCAGCAACCTGGGGATATACAATCAGGATATTCATTCACCTATCTCCACTGAGCTATCTGTTGGTCACCTTGAAGGCATAAAAATAGTAGCATATAGGATAAGCGGGAACAAGGCAAAAGGCATCTATCAGGCTGTTGAAAAACACCCATCTGCTTCGTTGCGCTCATCCTTCGTCATTGCGACGTACGGTACAGTACGCCTCATTCCTCTTGATTTCGCGCGCCTTGCATCCGGATGTTTTTGACCAGCCTGGAAGAAAACTACTTATTTCAACAAACTGCTAATAAATACGTACGTATATATTAATCCTGGGAGGGAACTGAAGCGTGAAAGCTGAGACGGTAAGGAAAAAAGAACAAATTCCGGCGGCACAGGGAAAGCTGGGGGTCCTCATCCCTGGCATTGGCGGAGCAGTAGCCACCACATTTATTGCCGGGGTGGAAGCAATAAGAAATAAATGGGCACTGCCTATCGGCTCTCTGACGCAGATGGGCACCATACGCCTGGGAAAACGGACCGACAACCGCGTTCCGTATATCAAAGACTTCGTAAACCTTGCCGGCCCTGAAGACATCGTCTTTGGCGGCTGGGACATATTCAGCGACAACTGCTATGCTGCCGCTAAAAAAGCCCGGGTGCTGGAAAAGGAGATGATTGAACGCCTGCAGCCATTTCTAGGCGGGATAGAGCCCTTCAAAGGAGTCTATAACAAGCAGTACCTGAAAAACCTCGACGGTAATCATGTGAAATCTGAAAAGACCTATCTTGACCTTGCCAATGCCGTCAAAGAAGACATTAAGAGCTTCACCGGGAAAAACAGTATTGAGCGATGCGTGATGATATGGTGCGCCAGCACCGAGACCTATCTTCAGCCCTCACCGGTTCATCAGACTATCGAGGCATTTGAACAGGGCCTCCGGGAAAATCACCCCGACATTCCTCCCAGCATGATCTACGCCTATGCGGCTCTCACCAGCGGCATTCCCTTTGTCAACGGCGCCCCCAATCTCACGGTTGATGTGCCCGCACTGACGGAGCTGGCCCGGAAGCACGAAGCTCCCATTGCCGGCAAAGACTTTAAAACCGGCCAGACCCTCCTGAAGACAATCATTGCGCCAGGCCTTAAATCGCGGATGCTGGGCCTTGAGGGATGGTACTCAACCAACATCCTGGGGAACCGCGACGGCCAGGTGCTGGAGGACCCGGGCTCATTCAAGACCAAGGAGGAAAGCAAGCTCTCGGTTCTGCAGCAAATCCTGCAGCCGGAACTGTACCCTGATCTCTACAAAGACTTTTATCACAAGGTGGCAATCAATTATTACCCGCCGCGGGGCGACAATAAGGAAGGCTGGGACTGCATAGATATTTTCGGCTGGCTCGGCTACCCCATGCAGATAAAACTGAATTTCCTCTGCCGCGACAGCATCCTGGCGGCCCCGCTGGTACTTGACCTGGTGCTGCTGGCAGATTTTGCCAAGCGGGCCAGCCTCAGCGGCATCCAGGAGTGGCTCTCTTTCTACTTTAAAAGCCCCATGGAGGCGCAGGGCCTTTATCCCGAGCATGACCTCTTCATCCAGCTCATGAAGCTCAAAAACACCCTGCGCTACCTGATGGGTGAAGAGCTTATCACGCATCTCGGGCTTGAGTACTATATGGACTAAGAGCATAAGCTCTAAGCACGAAAATAGAAATCCTGAACAAGATGTGATGTGACCTGGAATATATTTAGTCTCTTGAGAGCAAATTCTTGCAAAAATGAAAAACTTTAAATCTGGAACTCAAAAAATCAGGTTTTTTGTTTTTGTCTTCATGAGTTCCTGAGTTCCAGATGAAACCATCCTTGTTTTTTTTAGTTTTACCGTTCAATGCTGGTTACGGCTTTCCCGGATCAGGATTGAGAAATTCGAATGTAGAATTTTAATTAGAGCAGGCTAAGGGAGGAGCGGTCATGGCAGAAGCGGCAATTAAAAAAATCGGCATTCTCACCGGAGGGGGTGATTGTCCCGACTTAAACGCTGTCATCAGGGCCGCAGTCAAAACCGCGATCATCCAGTACGGATGGAAAGTTATCGGCATCGAGGACGGGTTTGAGGGGCTGCTTAAAGAAGGCAAAACCAGGCCGCTTCTCTACGACTATGTCAAGGGCCTCCTGTCGCGCGGCGGAACCATCCTGGGCTCATCCAACCGCGGCAACCCGTTTGAGTACAAGTTCAGGGAAGGGGGTAAAATTGTCACCGAAGACCGCTCGTCCGTCCTTATGGATAACCTGCGTTCCCAGGAGATCGATGCCCTGGTTGTTATCGGCGGAGACGGGACGCTCTCGATTGCGCTGCGGCTTTCAAAAATGGGGGTCCGTGTTGTCGGCGTGCCGAAAACAATTGACAATGACCTTGCCGCGACAGATGTGACGTTCGGGTTCGATACCGCCATAAATACTGCCACCGAAGCCATAGATAAAATCCGCACCACCGGCGAGAGCCATCACCGGGTGATGATTGTGGAGGTGATGGGCAGGTACACCGGCTGGATTGCTCTTCAGGCCGGCATTGCAAGCGGTGGAGATATCATACTGATCCCTGAAATACCGTTCAACATGGATAAAATATGCGAGGTGATAAACGAGCGCATCAAGAGCGGCAGAAACGCAACCATCATAGTGGTTGCCGAAGGTGCAAAGCCGGATGGCGGTGATGTCTCGGTGAGAATGGTGGTCGAGGACAGTCATGACCCGATCCGGCTTGGCGGGATAGGCGATATGGTGGCGCATGAGATTTCCCTGAAAACCAATCTTGAGACACGCGTTACCGTGCTCGGCCACATCCAGCGGGGCGGTATCCCCAGCGCCTTTGACCGGATCCTGGCAACACGGCTTGGGGTTTCGGCAGTGGATTTGCTTGCTGCCGGGGGCTACGGGAAAATGGTCTGCCTGCACGCTACGCATATTGAAGCGGTTGCGATTGAAGATGCTGTCAGCCAGCTGAAAAAGATCCCTCCGGACGGCGAAGTTGTAAAGGCAGCGCAGTCAATCGGCGTGAGCTTCGGGAAATAGTTCGGGATTGGGGATTCGGGGTTCGGGATTAGAAAATTATAGATTGTAATTAATAAAATAATTCTGAAAGCTGAGAGCTGACAGCTACTAATAACTCAGAACTCTCAACGCACCTACTATTAACGGAGACAGGGCGATGGAAACAAAAAAGATGTACGGGTATATCAAGTCCCAGACCGCGGGTAAAAGAATCCTCCTTATCGGTTCTTCCGGTAACATCGGCGGCAAGGCACTCAAACTGCTCATCGAACACGGCAGCGTGGAATCCATAACCGCCTTTGACAAAAATCCTTC
>JAPLIX010000243.1 GCA_026388865.1 Pseudomonadota bacterium
CTGCGAGAAGAAAAGTCAAGCAGCTGTACCTCGATTACATCATTGGGATGCAAGGGCAGGGCCTGCAGGCATTCAACTGTTCCCGTGACACTGACGGTTATTACCGGGGGAGACTCCGGCAATTTTTGTGACGGCCTGCCGGTAAGCAGGCCGGTATCTGCTTCACCGGTCCGGTACTTCCACAGGTCAATCATGAAGTCGGTGCCGAGCTCGCCGAGCACAGAACTGTGCGGCAGGAGTAAAAAAACGATGACGGCAATTATAAGGGCAAGCAGCTTTGCGTATAAATGTATCATGTCACCATGTATCGCGAAGGTCGCATCCGCATACGGAGCGTTTTTATTTGCAGCTTCAGGGTGTATAGTGTCTATCCGTTCAGGAATGAAATATCATAAGAAAGGATACAAGGCACGAAAAAAAGATTGTAGGTACAGGTACGCCCAGCAAGGCGTCATCAGAGCATCAGCGAACAGGGCTGGTCATTTTATTTGAAGAGGCGAGGGATAACAATAGCAAGGAAAACGAGACTTGCAAATCCCGGCAATCTGATGGTATGAATAGCGATGAGACTGGCAGGGCAGGGATAGGGGATGCTGCCGCAGCTTTAAAAGATGCGTGGGAAAAGAAAGTGTATGAAGCGTAAAAAGCTACTGGTTTTCTACAGCAGAGGCGGTGGAGGACATCTTTCTGCATCTGATGCGATCACTGGCTATTTACAAGACCGCTACGACATCATCCCGGTCAATCCTTTCGATGACATCTTGGCGCATCTCGATCCAATGCGGAAACTGAGCCGCAATCGATTCAGCGGCGAAGATACGTATAACTTTATTATCCGGCACGGATGGTATCGGCTGATCAATATCTACGCATGCAGATTCGGTGCTTCATACATCACTGCGGCAGCGCCGCGAATCAGGAGACTGGTGCGCGCATACCTTGAGCGCGCGAAGCCGGACCTCGTTATATCGCTCATCCCTTTTATCAACGCGCCCCTTGCCGATGCCGCGCACCATTTTGGCATCCCCTGCGCGATCGTACCCGTTGACCTGGACCCGGCAACCTATGTGCACGGATTGAACGGCTCGCAGCATGACCAGCTTTATTTTACTATCCCCTGCGACATGGCGGCCGTTCGAAATAAGATTGCTGCCGCAGGCATCCCGCCAGAACGCATACGCGTTACCGGTTATCCGGTACGTCAGGCATTTCTCGCGAAAGCTGAAACGGAAAAAATAAAAAAATCCCTCGGCATCTCTCGCGACCGGCCGGTAATCTTTTTGCTGATGGGTGCCAATGGAGCAAAGAGAGCATTCAGGTTTGCACAACTGATTGAAACGATCGATTTGCCCGCGGAGCTGTTGATTGTAACCGGGCACAATAACAGACTCTCTGAACGGATTGCGGAAATGCCAGCCGCGCCTCATGTGAAGCGCCGCGTCATCGGGCACACCCTGAGAATAAGCGAATTAATGGGAGCGGCTGACCTGCTGGTCACCAAGTCGGGACCGACCACGATCTTCGAGGCAATACAAAGCGATCTGCCGATGGTGGTGGATGCCACGACGTCGGTCATTCGCTGGGAAAAAATGAATATATCTTTTGTCGAAGAGCATGAGCTCGGCGTGGTGCTGCGGCGCATGGAGGACCTGCCGGAGGTGATATGCCGGCATATGAGCGATGATGCGTATCGCGCCGGGATCCGGGAAAAATTTGCAGCGCTCGATAAGCGCCTGTTCGCAGAGGAGTTCCCGGCCCTGGTTAAAGAACTTACGGGGGCTTAAAACCGGTAGATGAATGCCGGGGTGATGCAGAACAGGCCGGAAAAGTTTGATCCCATGTCCACCATGAACTGAAAAGTTTTGGTTATTTCAATGAGTGTTCCAATGTGCGTGCTCCATGGTTTTATGGTGCTCTCCTGCAGACTGAACCCTACCTTCCCCAGAACCGGTATGTCAGGGTGCCCTTTAATGGTATTCGTCGTATCCCAGTAAGTTTCACCAGCCCAGATACTAAGCCGGGAAACACCAAGCAGTTTCCTCCATCCAAGACGGATAGAGCACAGCATTGCTCTCACATCAGGACTTAATCTGTTCCCAAAAATCAAATCACCCTGCAGCGCACTGATGGTGTAATTTGTGTCAAGTGCGGCAAAATAATTTTTATACCCGCCGACCAGAGTCATCCCTCCCCCATAGGTGATGCCGGTTAAATCAACCTTCACGCTAAACTCTTTGCGGCTCGCACCACGCCGGCTACGTATGCGATCAAGGAGGTCCACATTGATAGCTGCCTCAGTATACTGGCGCGTATACCCGCCAAGCGCATAAACACTCAAAAATGGAAAAATCCAAGCATCGAGGCGCACCGACCAGTTCTTCTCCCTGCTCTTCACTTTGATCTTTGTGAGTTTATCCGCGGGAATGGTGAAATCCGCGATAGCAACCTTTGCATTGCTCGCCTTGATATGACGCCTTCCGTAATAGAACCCTGTGGTTACCCCAATGGCATAGGGAAGCTTATGGCCTCGTTTCTCAGCCTCGTCACCGAAAAAGGGAAAAAGCAATTGCCATTTATGTTCGGGGTTTGGCTGCGCCATGTCGGCTTTGAAGAGAGCTGGACTGGGCAGCGGCTCTGGAGCCCGGGGATCATTTGTCTCTTCCTTTTTCTCGTCTATGCTGCTCATGCGCCACTTCATCATGGTGGAGCTTTCTTCATTGTCAAAGAGAGAGGGCCGTAAATCCGGCTTGCGGTTATATGACTCAGCAGCCTGCAGCCGGGCGGATGCAAGATCGGGCTGCGGCGGTTCACTGCCTGCTGATTCTGAAAAGGAGCAGATGAAAAGCAGAAACAAGGAAATAATGATAACCCGATGAACATTGCGTAATAAAATATTCATTGCTGATTAATGCTATTTTTATTGTGTGATGCGCCCGCAGCCCGACGATATTCACTGTATGACGGCCAGGCAGTTTACCGGTCACTGCAGGTCCGGCAGGGGGAGTCCCGTACGAATTTTTAAAGAGAAGCTCGGGTCGTTACCGGCCTCGTGCGCGCGTTTATTAATATAGCTGCGCTTCCTGAGCTCGGCAAAGGGCATGCTGCTATTCAGCCTGCCCAGCTCATAGGCATACTCAGCCGCGTAGCCGCTCAAAAGAATCTTCCAGCTGTAACTAACATCGCCGCTAAAAGTACGGATGAGGGTAATGATGCCGGTGGTGCAGTTGGTCGTCAGGGTGTTGTAAAACTCAGGTGCCTCCCTGAGGTCATCGATCATTTTGACATACTCCATGAAAAACTGCCGCGCGCGCTCGGGAGATACACGGATTCGGTAGAGATAGACATCCTCCTGCGGGTTCCGATAGCTGGTGCGCACCCTGATCAGATCGCGCTCATCCCCGACCACACAGATGAGCCCGTATTGTTTGAAAAAGCCCAGTAACGAAGAGTATGTCTGGCCCTTTTCTTTTCTGGTTTCAATGGAAAAGGTCACGAAATCAGACCCGCCGAACCCGAAGCTGATCATAACATGGGCGATGGCATCGCCCATCCAGTACACGGTGATGAGGTCAACCGATGTAAGCTTGCTGATATCAAATGTTTTGTCATAATAGCGGGCGTCAAAATCTGTCTCGGTCCGGTAGTTGAAGTTGCGGATGTTGTGAATCGTGACCAGGTTGCCCTGCATCGTTGCATAAGGCAGTACGGCAACATCTGTCTGCCAGTCGCGGTTATTTGACGGTTTAATCGAAGACCACCAGATGACAAGCAGCACAAACACCGCAATAAAACAGGCAAGCGTGCGGCGCCGGTTTGGCAGCGCGATGAATCCGCAGACCGTCGCAAGACCGAACAGTCCGGCGCAGCAGGCCCGCAGCGTTTCCTTCAAAATGTCGGAGTAATATATAGCAAGCATTGCCCAGGCAGTCATAACCGCCACCATCACGGCCAGTACCATACCTGCACAGATTGCTGAAAATATACCCATGGCTATTATTTAAGGTTCTCGATAAGTATCCGGCGCACTTCCTCAATAGTCTGCGGTTCCGACTGAGTAGAGTGGCTGGAGTGAACTATCAGCTCTGATGCTACGCCGTCAATATGGGCGCTCGTATAGGACACGACACCATCATTCCAGTCTTCACGCTTATTTCCCGGTTTTTTTACCGCAATAATGGAGTGGGCGGTAACTCCCGGAGCGATGGGGAGTGAAGAA
>JAPLIX010000285.1:0-363 GCA_026388865.1 Pseudomonadota bacterium
AGGCGGCTGTTGAAAAAATATTCAACAGGATAAAACTCCCGGTTGCCGCGCTCTATGCTGTTGGTACGATCTCGGCAAAAAAGGACGAGGCAGGCCTGCTGCGCTTTGCCCGGGCCCATGCTATTCCGCTGCAGTTTTATTCCGCGGCAGAATTAAACAGCGTGGCAGTTCCTTCTGTTGAATCCTTGCATGCGCGCCGCGCCCTCGGCGTGCAGGGAGTTGCGGAGCCGGCAGCGCTGCTTGCCGCATCGGGAGGGGAGCTGCTCATGAAAAAAGAGAAGCTGGGCGAGCTGACGCTGGCCATTGCCCGCATGCCGTTGGCGCGGCTTATTGCCGAGAGAGTGCTTGCGCATGGATAAAAAA
>JAPLIX010000285.1:419-3659 GCA_026388865.1 Pseudomonadota bacterium
GGCATGCTGTTTATCGTGGGCATCGGGCCGGGCCGCCTTGATGATATGACGCTCAGGGCGCGCGCGGTGCTGGAGCGCTGTGATACGGTGGTCGGCTATACCACCTATATCAGGCTGATCGAGCCGCTTATTGCCGGCAAGCAGGTTATTGCCAGCGGCATGACCCGGGAGCAGGAGCGCTGCTTACAGGCCCTTGATGAAGCGCGCAGCGGGAAAATCGTGGCGCTTATTTCAAGCGGTGATTCCGGGGTCTACGGCATGGCCGGCCTGGTGCTTGAGCTTTCGGGAAGAAGCAGCAGCGCTGCAGAAATCCCGATAGAAATAGTGCCCGGTGTGCCCGCGTTCATCGCCGCGGCTGCAGCGCTCGGGGCACCGCTCATGAATGATTGTGCCATAGTCTCGCTGAGCGACCTTCTGACCCCGTGGGCTACGATTGAAAAACGGCTCACGGCAGCGGCAGCAGGAGATTTTGTGACGTGCCTCTACAACCCGAAAAGCGCTGCACGAACCGAGCAGATAGAGCGGGCGATAAAGATATTTCTCCGCCACCGGGGGGCGGATACACCGGCTGCTATTGTGCGGAGCGTCTCGAGGCCGGAAGAAAAGATTATCAGAACCACGCTCGCGCGCGTTCCTGATTTTGACATAGACATGCTCTGCCTGGTGATTATCGGCAACAGCGCCACTGTGACGCAGGGCACGTGGATGATAACACGGCGGGGGTATGCGGTATGAAACAGGGCCTGGTAATCGTCAATACCGGTAATGGCAAGGGAAAAACAACTGCTGCCCTGGGGGCGGCTTTGCGGGCGGCAGGCACCGGGATGAACGTCTGCATCATCCAGTTTCTTAAAGGGAGCTGGAAATACGGCGAGCTTGAGTCTTTGAAGAAAATTCCTGAAATAGAGATACATCAGATGGGGACAGGCTTCACCTGGGAGAAAGAATCTCTTGACGAAGATCGGAAGCTCGCCCGCATTGCCTGGGAAAAGTGCCGGGAAGCGGCGCTGTCAGGAAAGTACGGGATGGTTATTTTTGATGAAATAAATTACGTGCTCCACTACGGGCTGCTGGATGAGGAAGAGGTTCTGGCCTTTCTCCGGGAGCGGCCCGCGGGGCTCCACGTTATATTAACCGGGCGCAATGCACCCGAGCGTATTCAGGAGGCGGCTGACATGGTCACTGAAATGCGCGAGGTAAAGCATCACTTCAAAAAGGGTGTTAAAGCGCAGCAAGGAATAGAATACTAATTTCGGGGTTAGGGGTTAGGGATTGGGGAAATGCGGAATGCGGATTTCGGAATGCGGAATAAACTGATTGCAGATTGAAAAGGCAATATAAAAACTCTGCGTTCTCCGTCCACCCTTCGCCCGCCTTCCGAAGCAAACTTCGTGCGGAGGGCAGGTAGCAGGCTACTGCGGAGGACGGGCGATCTCTGCGGTGAAGAATTGGAAAATGCGAACAAGGGACACGAATCCCGAGTCACGACTATGGCCAGATCGTTAATGTTCGTCGGCACATCCTCTGAGAGCGGTAAAAGCATTATGGCAACCGCGTTCTGCCGGATTTTAAAGCAGCGCGGCGTGCGCGTTGCGCCGTTCAAGGCGCAGAACATGGCGCTTAATTCCTATGTGACGCGGGATGGCAAAGAGATGGGCAGAGCCCAAGTGGTCCAGGCGGAAGCTGCCGGGCTTGAGCCTGATGTGGATATGAATCCCATCCTGCTCAAGCCCTCATCAGAGTTGGGGAGCCAGGTTATTGTCCAGGGCATTGTTCAGGGCACCATGGAGGCAGCGGGCTACTATGCCATGAAGAAACTGCTCTGGCCGAAGGTTACTGAAAGCTATGACCGGCTTGCCGCCGCCTATGACTGTATAGTGCTTGAGGGCGCGGGCAGTCCCGTGGAGATGAACCTGAAGGAAAATGACATCGTGAACATGGCTATGGCGCAGTATGCTGATGCCGGAGTAGTGCTGGTTGCCGACATTGACCGCGGCGGCGTTTTTGCCTCGATTATCGGCACCGTGGAGCTGCTGACGAGTGAAGAGCGCAAGCGGCTGACCGGCATTATCATCAACAAGTTCCGCGGCGATCCGGCACTGCTTGGTGACGGGCACGCATTTATTGAGCAGAAAACTTCGCGGCCGGTTCTTGGCGTTGTGCCCATGGTGCGGGATCTCTACATACCCGGAGAGGATTCAGTGTCGCTGGACAGAAAGCGCTACAACCTGATGCATAACCGTGCCGCCGGCGCTGCAGTCGGCGTCATCCGGCTGCCGCACATATCAAATTATACCGACTTTGACGCGCTGGAGGCGGATGTGCGGTTTACGCTCGATTATGTCACCGCTCCGCACCGCCTGAAGGATTATGACGCGGTAATACTTCCCGGCAGCAAGAATGTCTTTTATGACCTCGGGTTTCTTCGCGAAACCGGTTTTGAACAGGCGCTCCGTGATTATCACGACGCGGGGGGGAAGATTGTCGGTATCTGCGGCGGCTACCAGATGCTGGGAGAGCGCATCGCAGACCCGCACGGCGTTGAGGACCAGGGTGGTGAGATAAACGGACTGGGGCTGCTCCCCGTATGGTCGATCATGGAGCAGCGCAAAATTACCTCACGGGTGCGCGCTCTGTTACAGCTGCCTGGAGCTGGAGAAAAAACAATGGTGGAAGGCTACGAGATTCACATGGGCAGGACCTGTGCGGCAGCGGGTGCTGATATCATGATGCTGCGCAGCAACGAGAATGCGGAAGAGGCCGGGGATAGCGCACGGCCGGATGGCCTGGTGTGGGGCACCTATGTGCACGGATTATTTGAAAATGACCTTTTGCGGAAGCTGTTTCTCAAATGGATAATCCCCTCTGCTGCGATGTCGTCAGACGATGATTTTTCATACCGGGCCTTCAAGGAGGAAAACTATGACAAGCTTGCTGCAGTTGTTGAGCAGCATGTAAACGTGGCCTGGCTGCTGGAAAAGATAGGCATTTATAAATAAGTTGAAGAGTTGTGGATTTGTATCGTACTATTAACTCCCTAACCGGGACAAGGCGGAACCAAATCCGAATAGCGAAATCAGAAATTCGAAACAAATTCAAATGACCAAAGTGAAAAATTTAAAACGACTCTGGTGAAAAATGCTGTTTTGAAGTTTGGAACATTTTTATTTTTTATTTGTTTAAAGCTTCGATATTCGTATTTCGAATTTTTCTTGCCAAAAAAACGAAAATAACAACTAA
>JAPLIX010000357.1 GCA_026388865.1 Pseudomonadota bacterium
AGAGCAAGGATGCCAAATCCATTATTAACAAGATGCTTGAAAAGGCGGACGTGCTTCTTGAAACCAACCGCCCCGGCGCCATGGACCGGCTCGGGCTTGATTATGAGAGTGTCAAAAAAATAAACCCGAAGATCATCTACTGCTCCATCTCCGGTTTCGGCCAGACCGGCCCCTACCGCGAGCGGCCGGGCTTTGACCAGGTGCTGCAGGGCATGGGCGGCATCATGGGGATCACCGGCGAGCCGGGCAGGCCGCCGGTAAAAGTCGGCGTGGCGGTTACCGACATCGCAACCGGCATGTTTGCCGCCATCGGTATTCTCACCGCACTGTATCACCGGCAGCGCACCGGCGAAGGCCAGATGGTTGATGCCTCAATGCTTGATGGTCAGGTTTCCTGGCTTACCTATCAGGCTGGCCGGTACCTGACAGCAGGTGAGGTGCCGGAAAAAATCGGCTCCGGGCACCCGCTCATTGTTCCCTATCAGGCCTTCAAGGCACAAGACGCCTATATCAATATTGCCGTGGGCAATGATAACCTCTGGCAAAAATTCTGCGAGGCAACCGGCCTGCAGAACATTGTCAGTGACCCGAAGTTTGCCACCAACGCCCAGCGGGTGAAAAACCGCAATGACGTGGTGGGCATTATCAGCCCGGTTATCGCCATCAAAACCATGGATGAGTGGCTCGACATCCTGGACAAGGCCGGCGTTCCCTGCGGGCCTATTTACACCATTGACCGGATTTTTGCCGATCCGCAGGTTATTGCCCGGGATATGCTGGTCGAGATTGATCACCCCAAGTGCGGCAAAATCAAGGTAACCGGCGCACCGATCAAGTTTTCCAAAACACCGGCCGAGGTAAAGAATCCTCCGCCCACGCTTGGCCAGCACAATGAAGAAGTTTTGAAAGAGCTTGGCTTCAGCGCTGATGACATAGCAAAGTTTAAGACGGAAAAGACACTATAGCGTTCTTGAACGGGGACGCAGATTTTTGTCGATACCCGCAGAAAATAATTAAAAGCTATCAGCAGCGTCAGCTTTCAGCTAACTCAGAAAACCAGGCTGATCGCTGACTGCTGCAAGATAAACCTTCATCTGTCAAGTCGCATATCTTCTGTAAGAGAAATCCGATGGCACTAAAAGTTAAGAGCACACCCGTGCGCACCTTCGGCAAGGGCTGGATTTTCAACGTAAAGTATTCCCCTGACGGTAAGACCATGGCGGTTGCCACGTCTATCGGCATCTACCTGCTGGATACAGAAACATATCAGGAAAGGGCCCTGCTGGCCGGCCATACGGATTTCGTAGTCTCGATCAGCTTCAGCCCTGACGGCAAACTGCTGGCCTCAGGCTCGGATGATGACACCATCAAACTCTGGGATTTAAAGACCGGCAAGGCAGTCACGACCCTGCGCGGCCACGCAAACGACGTGACTTCGGTGCGCTTCAGCTCTGACGGCAAACTGCTGGCCTCAGGCTCTGACGATGCCACCATAAAAATCTGGGATTTAAAGACCGGCAAGGCGGTCATGACCCTGCGCGGCCACGCTAACGGCGTGACCTCGGTGCGCTTCAGCCCTGACCGGCAGTTCCTGGCATCAGGCTCGGATGACGATACCATCAAGCTCTGGGACTTAAAGACCGGCAAACTTATCAAGTCCTTTGAAGGGCACACCAACATCATTGAGGCAATCGCTTTAAGCCCGGACGGAAAATATATCGCATCCGCCTCAGATGATATGACGGTGAAACTCTGGGATGTGCAGACCGGCAAGGAGGTGCAAACGCTTTCCGGTCACCGGGATTTTGTGATAGCGGTCAGCTTTACGGCTGACGGCAGGTTCCTGTTCTCAGGCTCTGATGACGGGACTATCAAGTTGTGGAATCTTGCCACCGGCCGGGAAGTGCGCACCTACAAGGGGCATACGGGATTTATCTGGTCTCTGAGCATCAACCCTGACGGCAAACACTTTGCGTCGGGTTCGCGGGACTGCACCATAAAAATCTGGGACATAGAGAAGAAAACGCCGGTAAAAACGATTGACGGGTTCACTCGGTTTATCTGGTCAGCCCAGTTTCACCCTGGGGGGGACCGGATCGTGTCCGCGTCGAAGGACGGAGGCATCCGGGTGTGGGACATTAAAAGCGGCGCCCTCATCAAGGAGCTCGAAAGCCATACGGATGATGTCAACTGCATCTGCTTCAGCCCTGATGGAAAGCTCCTGGCTTCAGCCTCTGACGATGAAACCATAAAGATATGGGATGCGACGTCCTGGCGGGAGATTAAAACCCTGAAGGAGCATGAGGACTATGTGGTAACAATCCAGTTCAGCCCTGACGGAAAATACCTGGCCTCGGGAGCGGATGATAATACCATAAAAATATGGGATGTAGAGGCAGGCACCACGGTTAAAACATTGCGCGGCCACGCAAGCTATGTCTGGACTCTGGCGTACAGCCCGGACGGCCAGTTTCTTGCCTCAGGCTCCTGGGACAACCAGATAAAAATCTGGAACGTCAAAGATGGGAAAACCATTCGCAGCCTGAAAGCGGTTATGTGTGGTCTTTAATCTACACGCCTGACGGCAGGCACCTCATATCCGCTTCCGATGATAATACCATCAGGGTGTGGGATGTGGAAAAGGGGACAGCGGTAAAAGTGCTGAAAGAGAATGAAGATCCCCACTGGTGCCTGGCAATAAGCTCTGATGGCCAATACCTTGCTTCAGGCTCAGGAGATAATGGTATTTATATCTGGGATATGCTGAAAGGCGAGGTCATAAAAAAGCTTTACGGCCACACCAACAGTATTGAATCTGTCCAGTTCAGCCCGAACAACCAGTATCTCATTGCCGGCTCTGATGACGGAACCTGCACCTTGTGGAAATTGAAATAATCCGGCAGGCTGTTGAAAAACATCCATCTGCTTTGTTGCGCTCTTCCTTCGTCATTGCGACGTACGGAAAAGTACGCCTCATTCCTTGCGATTTCGCGCGCCTTGCATCCGGATGCTTTTGACCAGCCTGGAAAGAACTTCTTTTTCAAAAACCTGTCAGCGGTCAGCAAACAGCTTTCAGCCTTCCGGGTATCATTTTTAAGCTGATGGCTGACAGCTGATGGCTCAATGCTTGAGAACTATGAATCCCATCGCCGCTATTATTTGTGCAGATGACGCTCCTCCCGGTCCCGCACTCCTTAATGATCTTACTAATCATCCCCTTATTGAAAAAATAATTATTCTCCAGAGGCATGATGCGGCTGCCTCTGCCGGCAACACTGCTGGTATCAAAGCATCGTTTCCCCTGGGCGGAGCCGCGCTGGAACAGGCTCTGGAAAAAGCGCAGCCATGCCCGTTCGTGCTGATGATTCCCCAACCCCGCGGCGTTACCATTTTTAACGATGGTCTTGAGCGGCTGCTGCTGCGGGCGCAAAAGGCGGATGCGGGCCTCTGTTACGCTGATTATTATGAAGAGAACCGGCCCCAGGGGCTGGAAGTTATTGATTACCAGCCGGGGAGCATACGGGATGACTTTTTTTTCGGGCCCCTGATGCTCTTCAGAAAAGAGTCTTGCGAGGCGGCACGGCAGCAGTACGGCCCCCTGCAGGACACCCGCTGGGGCGGCCTCTATGAGCTGCGCCTAAGAATTTCCCGCATTGCGGGAGTGGCGCGCATACCTGAACCGCTCTCTATTGCGGCAAAGGATTACCGCAAAGAAGTAACGAGATCGCTCTTTGATTATGTTGACCCGGCGCGCGTCGCATACCAGCAGGAGATGGAGACGCTGGCAACGCAGCATTT
>JAPLIX010000304.1 GCA_026388865.1 Pseudomonadota bacterium
TGAAGCCATGATCATGGAGAGGTAGGTAATGCCCATCAACCGTTTTTGTGCGGTAGTGTAGGGAATGATAACCGTGTCATCCTGGTCCCGGCCAAAGGTGGTTTGTCCTTTTTCTGTGAGCACGCCGATTACCCGGAACGGGATGCGCTTCACCCGGAGAATCTGGCCTACCGGGTTCTGTGTGCCGAACAGCTTTTCCGCCACCGTCTTGCCCAGGACACATACCTTGCTAGCTGCCTTGACTTCCTGCATGGTGAAAAACTCGCCCCGTGCCAGCGGCCAGTTTTTAATGCGCTGGAATTCCGGGTCCGTGCCCATGATCGAGGAGCCCCAGTTCTGGTTCTGAAACACCACCTGGGCCGCTGTGCTCACTATCGGGCTCACGAGCTGCACGGTGGGGCACTCATCACGGATTGCCTGGGCGTCTTCATCAACCAGCGTGGTCACGGTCCCGAACCCGGTGCGCATGCCCCCCTTGGTCATGCTGCCGGGAAAAATAATGAGCATATTGGTGCCGAGCCCGCTGATGGCCCGTTCAATGGAGATCTGCGCGCCGCTGCCGATATTGACCATGGTAATAACCGCACACACGCCGATCACCACCCCCAGCACCGTCAGCAAAGAGCGGAGCTTATTTCTCATGATTGCCCTGAGCGCTACCCTGATAGTGGCAAAAAGTTCCATAGCACCTCATTCATCACGTACAATTTTACCGTCGCGAAAATGCACCTGGCGTTTTGCATAGCTCGCAATGTCCTTCTCATGGGTTACCAAAATTATGGTGATGCCGCTCGCCTCGTTCAGCTCCTGCACTATGCTCATAATTTCAATACTGGTCTGGGTGTCAAGATTGCCGGTGGGCTCATCTGCCAGTATCAGGGAGGGATTGTTGACCATGGCGCGCGCGATGGCAACCCGCTGCTGCTCGCCGCCGGAGAGCTGGTTTGAAAGGTTCTTCATCCGGTCTTTCAGGCCCACTCGTGCCAGCGCTTCAGTGGAGCGCTGCCGGCGCTGGGATGCGGGAACCCGGTTGTAGATAAGGGGCAGCTCTACATTTTCCAGGGCGCTGGTCCGCGGCAGCAGATTAAAATTCTGGAAAACAAAACCGATTCCCCTGGTTGGCGTATCAAGGCAGCCCAGCAGGTTCATAAAAGTTGACTTCCCTGACCCGGAGGGCCCCATGATGGCTACAAATTCTCCCGGTGTCACCTGCAGCGATACCCCCCTCAGGGCATAGACTTCAGCCTGACCATCCAGACGGTATATTTTATGAAGCTCTTCAGCGCGAATAAAATTGTTCACGGCAGGCGTTCTCTATTATCGTTGCCCGAACTTGAACATGGATTTGGATGAATCTGTCTGCCGCCACTGGGGCTGATAGCCAATAATTACTGTTTGCCCCTCTTTAATATCACCCCCGGTTATTTCCGCATGGCGCGTGTCATATATGCCGGTTTTAATGTTCACGGTCTGCACCCTGACGTCTTTATCAACAACCCACACCCGGTGCTGCGTCTTCATCTCATCCTCTCCTGCCGATGCTTCACTGCCGGCAGGTGCTTCATTCCTGGCCAGCTCTTTGTCTGCAGAGTCAGGCTTGAATCTGAGAGCGGCATTTGCTACTCGCATAACATTCTTTTTGTGCTCTACAATAATTGAGATTGATGCGGTCATTCCCGGCCGCAGCATGAGTTCAGGATTGGGGACCTCTATCAGCGTGGCATAGGAAACAACATTCTGAAGTTCCTTGGGCGCAAACCGCACCTGGGAAATCGTCCCGGTGAACACCTGGTCCGGATAGGCATCGACGGTAAACTGCACCTGCTGGCCTACCTTAGCTTTGCCGATATCAGCCTCATCCACATACGCATCAACCCGCATCTTGGTGAGGTCTTCTGCTATTAAAAAAAGATCGGGAGTCTGAAACGTTGCGACCACCGTCTGTCCCACATCGCAGTTGCGGGATATCACAATGCCGTCCACCGGTGAGTAAATCGTCGTATGCTGCAGGTCAAGCTGCGCAGTGCTCAAAAGCGCATTGGACTGCTCTTCCCGGGCAACCGCAGCACCATATGACGCTTTTGCGGAATCACACTTTGTTTCCGCTATCTCAAGCTCCCGCTCTGACAGCACCTGCTCCCTGTTCAGCTTGTTAGCCCGTCGCAGGTTGCTCTCGGAATCAGCCATCATCGCCTTTGCCTCCTTGACCTGTGCCTGTGACATTTTATAATTTGCGTCTGCCTGCGCTACCTTTGACTGGTAAATATCGGTCTCCAGTTGGGCTATGACCTGCCCCTTCTTCACCTGAGAGTTATAATCTGCCAGTATTTTAATAATTCTTCCTGAAACCTGGCTCCCTACTTTGACGCTGTTTACCGGGTTTATCGTTCCCGTGGCAGTAATTTTTTCGATAATGTCACCGCGGTCAATAATTGCTGTCTCGTATTTATCCTGCTGAGGATTTTTCCTGAAACTGTATGCTATCGCAATCACGATGATTACCAGCAGCGCCGCGCCAATATATAATTTCTTATTCACGATTCTAATCCCTTCGTGAGAAATATTAAGGAAGGCTTCATGTAACGTGGTAATTTTGATTAATTTAAAGCGGTTGCAATATATCTTTTTAAGTATACTATGTACACTATTTTTTAGCAACTTGTTACGGCACATGGAAATAAAGTGCCCGTTAAATTTGACGGACATTAAAAATAGCTTTGACTATACGGCGCAGATTCTATAGATTTTAAATCTTATTTGTTTGCGAAAGGAGATCGAGTCATGAATAAATCAAAATATGCAGCGGCAGTAGCATGCGCGGTGCTAGTGTGCATCTTTTCCTCTCTTTCATCCGGTGTGGCCAAAGAAAGTGATAAGCAGTCACGCGCATCACTGGTTGCTATCAAGGGAGTTGGTGTAATAGTGGAGGACCTGGCGCCGGATGCAGAGCAGGAAGGATTCACCACGCAGCTGATACAGGCGGATGTTGAACAGAAACTGCGCGCTGCCGGCATCACAGTGCTGACTGAAGAGGAGCTCGCTAAAACGCCGGGCATACCCTATCTCTACGTGAATATATTTACCTTCAGGGAGGCTGAACTGTATGCCTATCACATAACGCTCGAGCTTAAACAAATGGTTGCGCTCATCCGTAAACCCGGCGTAAAGCAGTCATCGGCAACATGGAAAATAAGCAGCGGCGGCACCGTGGGTGCAATGAAATTACGAGAGCTGAGGTCGTTTGTGAAGGATGATGTGGACCGGTTTATCAGCGCCTGGAAAGCGGCGAATAAGTAACAGCCATGACAGAACTTTTTCAAGACACGCAGCAGAAAATTCCGATTGCCCTACTGATTTTAGGCAGGGGCGGTACGGGGAAAAGCAGCATTGCCTCGGTGCTCACCCAGCTTCTCATCGAGCGCGGCTTTAATACGAAGCTGATACGTTTTGATGAACTGCGAAAAACTCTTGCCCCGGCAGGCGCGGACCCGTTTGCAAAAGATAAGAAGATAAAAAGCATCATCTATGAAAATGCGGCGCAAGAATTTAAGCGCCTGCTCGAAGAGGGGTTCACGCTGGTGATAGACAGCGGTCTCAGTGTGGAAGCCATACGCACCATGCTCAAGGAAACGGTTCCCCATCTTAAAATAATTCACGTCACCTGCCCGCTTCTCGTTTCCATCTGCCGGGACACCTGGCGCTCATTAAGCGGCGTCAAGCATGAGCGCGGCTCATTTCTCTATCTGCGGGCGATACGCGATTTATTAAATCCGTTTAAAAAAGAAAAATTCCCCCAGCCGGGAATAACCTACCCTTTTGAATACCCGCATTGTGCTGATGTGCATGTGCACTCATTTTTCAGCAGCCCGCTCAATTCAGCGCGATACATCATCAAACAACTTGATTTATAACAGGTACACATGCCGGCCCTTGAAAAATTTCTTGACCTGGTCAGTTCCTATGTGTGGGGCGCCCCGCTGCTCATCCTTCTTTGCGGCACCCATATTTTCCTTACCTTCAGGCTGAAGCTGATCCAGCGCTACCTCTGGACCGCGATCAAGCTGTCATTCAAACGTACCAGCGAGGGCGAGGGCGATGTGAGCCACTTCGCCGCGCTCTCAACCGCGCTTGCCGCTACTATCGGCACCGGCAATATTGTCGGCGTGGCCACCGCTGTCGCCGCGGGCGGGCCGGGAGCAGTGCTCTGGATGTGGCTCACCGGCGTGTTCGGCATCGCCACCAAGTACGCGGAAGCCCTGCTCTCGGTAAAGTACCGGATAAAGACTCAGGACGGCACCATGGCCGGCGGGCCCATGTATGTGCTGGAGCGCGGCCTGCGCTGGAAATGGCTGGGGACGGTTTTTGCCGCGCTCACGGCTGTTGCCGCGTTCGGCATCGGCAACATGGTGCAGGCAAACTCCATCTCATCTCTCGTCAATGAGACCATGCATATCTCTCCGTGGATTTCCGGCGCCATCATGACCGCGCTTACTGCCATTGTTATCCTCGGGGGCATTAAATCCATTGCCAATGTATGCGAAAAGCTGGTCCCGTTCATGGCGGTGTTTTATGTGCTTGGCTGCGCCATCATACTGTTTATGCGGGCCGAAACCATTCCCGAAACATGCATGCTGATTTTTAATACCGCGTTCACCGGCACCGCGGCAGTCGGCGGATTCATCGGGGCAGGCATGAGGGAGGCGATGCGCTACGGCGTTGC
>JAPLIX010000443.1 GCA_026388865.1 Pseudomonadota bacterium
AGCATTGCATTGGCTGCATATTTGGTAAGTTCGGAACTGCGTATATCCATGATCAGGACCGGGTTCCCGGTCCTGACAAACGGCGCATACAGCTCTTTCATGAGTTCAGAAACGCGCGGTTCTTCAGTACCGCAAACAACCCGG
This sequence comes from Pseudomonadota bacterium, assembly GCA_026388865.1. Lineage (GTDB taxonomy): Bacteria > Desulfobacterota > WTBG01 > CAIYCZ01 > CAIYCZ01 > JAPLIX01. Next base: position 145 of record JAPLIX010000443.1, read on the forward strand.
TCCGGCTTCATGAAATCGTCAATAGCCGCGCCTTCCTTCAGGAACTCCGGGTTAGAGGCAACGTCAAAGGTCTGATTGGTTTCCCCGGCTATAATCACCTTTACCCGTTCCGTTGTTCCAACCGGCACCGTGCTTTTGGTCACCACTATCTTATAGCCGTTCATATGCTTCCCGATTTCACGGGCAACCGCCCACACCGCACTCAGATCAGCAGAACCATCATCCGCGGAAGGAGTACCCACGGCAATGAAAATGAAGAGCGCTCCCTGCACTGCTTTGCCAATATCAGTGGTAAATAAAAGACGGCCTTCAGCGACGTTGCGGCATATCATCTCATCCAGCCCTGGCTCATAGATGGGAACCTTGCCCTGATTGAGCAGTGCAATCTTTTCGCGGTCAATATCCACACAGGTGACATCATTGCCTGTTTCTGAAAAACATGTTCCGGTGACAAGGCCCACATAGCCGGTGCCTATCATACAGATATTCATTTAAAACTCCTTTAGTTCTCCCTCGTTTTGTCAAAAATTAACCACAGAGCACACCCGTCCTCCGTAGCACCCGCCCTCCCTATCACTGCCTGCCTTCCGCATATCGCGTGCTTTGGAAGGCGGGCGGATGTTGGACTGCGGAGGGTGGACAGAGAAAATATTTTATTTCATGGAGGTAACAGAAATTCTGTTACCTCCCCTCTGTGTCCTCTCAATTATTATTCTCTTTTTTTCTCTTTTTGTTTTTACTCCAGTAAAATTTATCAGCTCTCTCCCGCTTCATCCAGCTCTTCAAAAATGCTCAGTACCGATCCCTCCTATGCTATAAACAGGCTACAATGCCTCGGTTATTTCCATTAAAAGATATTCTGTAGGAGAACACAGAGAATTTCTCTCAGTGAACTCTGTGGTTCCATATCTCCTCCTCTTTTCACAGAACTTTTGACAGTACCATTGAATAAAGACCTGAATTATGACCAGGGATGTTTCGAAAATCTGCAGGAGCGTATTTATACGCGCCTGTTCGCGGCTGAAGCCGCTCCTGCCTCGTTTTTATTCTATCATTTCCCACAGGGTTATATTGACCGGGCCGTCAAGAAGCTTTCCTGCCGTTTCCATAAAGATTTTTATATAGGGTTTTTTCAGATGTTCATCAAGGTCTTTTTTATCCGCCCAGTGCTCGTAAAACATGAAGCTGGTTTTATCTTCCGCGGACTGATGCAGGATATAGGAAATGCAGCCGGGCTCAGAACGGGTCGGGCCGATCAGGGCGGCAAGCTCCTGCTTCACTGCGTTTTCTTTTCCCTGTTTTGCCTGCATCCGGGCAATAACCGTTATGTTCTGTTCAGCCATGGTAGACCCCCTTAAAAAAAGCTGTCAGACGGCAGCTATATGTTGTCGTGTTCCGGTTGTTCAGGCACATACAAGTGCGCCAGTTCATCACGTAAAAATTCAAACGCGCTGTCCACATCATCAAAAAAGTGGAACAGGTTCAGGTCTTCTTCGCTGATGGTCCCCCATTTGACCAGAGCGTTAAAGTTGATAATCTCATGCCAGTACTCGGTGCCGTACAGAATGATGGGCATATACTTTTTTGTTTTTTCCGTCTGCACAATGGTCAGCAGCTCAAACATCTCATCCATGGTGCCGAAACCGCCGGGAAATATAACGAGCGCTTTTCCCAGATAAAAGAACCAGTACTTGCGTACAAAAAAATAATGAAATTCAAAAGACAGCTCTTTTGTCTGAAAGGGATTCGGCGTCTGTTCGAAAGGAAGGCTTATGTTGAGGCCGATTGACGGTCCGCCGGCCTGCTGTGCGCCGCGATTGGCCGCCTCCATAATGCCGGGGCCGCCGCCCGAACAGATATAGAAACGTTTTGCAGGGTCTTCAATGCTGAGAGACCATTGGGTGAGCTTTTCTGCAAGTAAAACCGCCTCCTCATAATAACGCGACATGGTCAGGCTGCGGCGTGCCTGCTCGAATTTTCCTGTGAGCATTCCCTGCGGCCCGGCGCCTGAAGAGCATTCTTTTTCAATCTGCCGCAGGTTCTTTTCCGCCGCTTCCCGCGTCGTGATTCTGGTTGAGCCGAAAAAGACGATGGTATTCCTTACACGCAGGTGCCGGAAGCGGGCGGCCGGCTCGATAAATTCACACAGTACCCTGACAGTCCGCGCGTCAGGGCTGTTGAGGAATTCAAAATTCTTATAGGCTTTTATTGGCCAAGTGAGATTGTTATCATTATCAGAACTGTTATTCATTGTTCAACTCCCGGTGACGGTTGGTATTGCTGATTAGCAATGCATTGCTATCACAGTAACTTGAAGGCATCAAGCAGCGGCAGCAGATGCATTCGCCCGTGCCTGCCGGCTTCAGACGGGTTATCTATATAGGGATATAACTCAAGACTTATGTCGCCCTGGTACTTAAGACGCGCCATGGCGGCAAGCACTTCTGTAAAATTGATAGCACCGAGGCCCGGTATGAGATGATTGTGCAAGCGGTCTGAAGCGATGTCTTCAATGTGCACGTGCCCTACCCAGGGGAACAGCTTTTCAAAGGCAGCAGCCGGTTTTTCTCCGGCACAGAAGAAGTGGCCGATGTCAAAATTGATCCCTACGTATTCTGACGGGATAGCGTTTATAAATGAGAGCATCTGGCCAGAGTTCTCAATGAGCAGCAGCGACTCCGGCTCAATCAGCAGACGAACCCCAAGCGCTTCAGCTTCAGGCAGCACCTGCTCAAGGCCCTTTCTGAAGAGCCGCAAGGCATCCTGTTCCGGTAATAGTCCTGCGCGTCCGCCCGGAGGGATAGAAATGTTTTTGCAGCCAAGCTCTGCTGCAAGGCGCAGGCAGCTCCTGGTATGCTCAATTCGGATGCTGCGCTGATTCCGGTCATCATCAATCCACGACGGCAGGATTACATCGCCGACAGCATAGAGGGTGAATGAGTTGAGGTTGGTCACCTTAAGATTCAGGCCGGAAAGCCGCTTCCGTAGCTGCGCGATGTCCGGCTGATGCCACTCGGGGGGGTAGAGGTGCGGCCGGTCACACATGATCTCAACTCCGTTAAAGCCGATATCAGAAATCATCTGCAGGGCGGTGAAGAGATCAAAGCGGGTGTAGGCATTGGTAGAGTAGCCGAAGGTCATGGTAAACGTTATACTCCCGATGCAGGTGCCGGCCCAGAAGAAGACCTCTGCAGCTCAGCAGGAACTGCCCCGCTTGAAGAGTCTTCCTTAAAAATATCTTCATAGGCAATGGTTACCGCGTATATGGTCCAGGGAATGGTAACAAACAGTCCGATGAACAGCGGAATACAGGCGACTGCATTTATAGCCAGCAGCACAACGCAGAACGCAGCCATGCCGAACCAGTGCTTATTGACTTTCTTTCTGCTTATCTCCATGGCAGGCCAGAAATCTATATTTTTATCCACAATGATATAGGGCGCAAACAGATAGGCAACCGTCACATAAATGCCCGGCAGCACCAGGAGCAGGAAGCCAATGAGAATAAATGTGGTTGAAACGATGGTGAAAAGCAGCAGCGGCACCAGATGCCTGAAGCCCCAGAAGAAGCGCACAAACTCTGTTTTCTGATTTCTGCAGAGCATGAGGGCGATGATGATAAAACCGGCCAGAAGCGGGATGCTGATGACGGTGCTGCCAATGCCGAACGGAATGAGAAAGGTTGCCCCTGCATAGGCAATCACGGCAATCACGGCAAATACAATGGACGGTCCGGCATCCTTTTTAAACAGCTCCCAGCCTTTTTTCAGCCACTCGGTGATGGCGACCGGATAGTCACGGGCAAGCAGAGCCTGAAAATCTTCCACGCTTTTTTTTGACGGCGCAATAAAAAAATCGCTACTGGTAGTATCAGCCATACGCCACCTCTCCGGTAATTTTTTGTTGATAAATCAATTTCATTGTTATAACTTTTTCAACTATACATCCAACGCTCCGGATAATGCAATAATTTCATAGGGGACCCGGGAATAGACATGAACGGAAAAGCTCCTGAGACAGAAGAACAGATTATTGACCGGCATATCGCAAGCTCCACAGAAGGCTTTGCCGCCCTGAAAACGATTACCGACTTCTGCTGTATCGGATGCGGCCAGTGCGCGAGTGTCTGCCCTGAAAACTCACTTGAGATCGATGATATACTGAAGAAACCGGTTCTGTCCGGGAAATGCACCCGCTGCGGGTTCTGCTACCTTGCCTGCCCGCGAAGCTTTCTGCCCCTGTCCCGGATTAATGAACACTATTTTGGTCCGGAGCAGGGAGAGGAAGAGGAGCGGCTCGGGAAATTTGTTGATTTCTTTGTTTCCCGCTCTCTCACCGAGCAGATATACCGGGAGGGGACCCCCGGCGGCACAACCACGGCCCTTATCCATTTTCTCCTGGATGGCGGCTATGTGGACGCAGCGCTTCTCACCAGAGGACGGCACCGTGATGTCCGCTACTGCATGCATCCGCAGTCGTATATCGCAACCACGGCTGCTGAGGCGCTCGAGAGCTCCCATTCAAAGTTCGAACTCAGCCCGGTGCTGGCAAACCTTAAAAGTCTGGGCAGCTATCAGAAAAGTGCTGTTGTGGGCACACCCTGTCAGATCCTCGCTTTGCGCAAGCTCCAGGTTGTAAGCAGTGATCCGCTGCTGCGCGCGCGCATGCCGGAGCTTTCCCGGATTGCAGGAAAACTCACCGCACCAATCACCTACGCCATCTCCATAAACTGCTTTTTGAACCATACCAGCATGGACCGGGCCTACGCCTGGCTTGGCATTGATGAGCGCCAGCTCATACGCTTCAACGAAAACGTGTCCAAGGATCTGTACGAAAAAGCTTTTGCTGAGGGAAAAGACTGGCGCTGGTTTTTCAGAAACAACTACGTGACCACAGACGGAGTGGAGCAGGATTATGATGTCCACAAACTTGGCGTGCGGGTGCTGCCCAGCGGCTGCCTCCTCTGTAATAACCTGATTGTGAGCAAGCAGGCTGATGCAAGCATCGGGTTTTTCGGTGCTGAGACAGGAGTTAAGGAGGTGGGCTGGAACACCATGGTAATCATGCACCCGGAGCTTAAGAAGGTTGTCGATGCAATGGTTGCGCAAGGAAAGCTTGAACGCAAACCCGTGTTGCGGGGTTACGGCAGAACACTGAGGAAAGTGCTGGAAAAGCTCATGCCAGCGCTTGATGTCATGGGCGTCAAAGAGTATCTGGAAACAGGGTCATGGCGCTATCCCAAACCCCTGAAGCTGGCAAAGGGGCCGCGCAAAACCTACATCCTCGGACTTGAGCTCCTGTTCCTGGGGCAGACCATCAGGAGGAAATTTTTCTATGAGGGTCCGCTTAAAGCGCTGAAAAAGGCTGGGGCGTATATACCGACGGTGTACTAAAATGCGGAATGCAGAGTGCGGAACGCGGAATGCAATCAATTAAAGAAAAAATTTATTCCGCAATCAGAATTAAGAAATCCGCATTATTAAGGACCCCTAGAACCCTGCTTTTTAAATGCCGGGATATGCCTGGCACACAGCACTGCGCCTGCAACGCAGGCGAGCCCGCCGAGCAGCAGGGTGTTGGGAGCTCCTATCCGGTGAGCCAGCCCCCCAGCTAACAGGCTGCCAAAAGGGGCCATGCCCATGAAGGCCATGGTGTAAAAGCTCATCACCCGTCCCCGCTTATCATCATCCACAGTCGTCTGCAGGCTGGTATTGGACAGGGCCATCTGCACCATCAGGCCGAATCCGCTCATCAGCAGCAGCATGAAAGAATATATAAAAACCCGTGAAAATGAAAAAGCAATAAGCCCGGTGCCGAATATGGCAGCTGCAATGGGAATGAGCCTGCCGGTTCCGCTGAAATCCCTGCGCGAGGCGAGAAAAAGGGCGCCGGCCAGCGCGCCGATCCCTGATCCGGCCATAAGAAAGCCAAGGGTTGACGGCCCGCCGTGCAGTATTTCTTTGGCAAAAATGGGCAAGAGCACGATATAGGGCATACCCACCAGGCTGACGAGAGCGACCAGCAGCAACAGCGAGCGGATAGGGACATGGTTGTAGACATAGGTGAACCCTTCCCTGAGCTCCTGGAGAACCGGGGTCTTCTGCACGGTATGCTCCTTGGGGGTAATGGTCATGGCCCTGAGCGCGGCGATGATGGCCAGGTAGGAGAGTCCGTTAATGAGAAAACATATTCCCTCCCCGGTCGCGGCAATTATAATTCCCGCAAGAGACGGACCGATCAGGCGCGAGCCGTTGAATATCGCCGAGTTAAGTGCGATGGCATTGCCCAGATCCTCTTTCTGTTCGATCATGTCAAAAACGAATGACTGCCGTGCCGGCGCGTCAAATGCGTTCACCAGACCGGAAAAGAACGCCAGCGCCAGCAGATGCCACACTGCCACCGCGCCGCTCAGCACCAGCGCCGCTAAGGTCAGTGACTGCAGCATGAGCAGCGCCTGCGTGCAGATCAGCATGGAGCGGCGGTTCCACCGGTCCGCGTACACTCCGGCAATAGGGGACAGGATAAAGGCGGGGATTTGATTAACAAAACCAATAACGCCCAGCATCATTGCCGAATTGGTCAGGCGGTAGGCCAGCCAGCTCATGGCAACCGACTGCATCCACATGCCGATCAGAGAAACACCCTGGCCGACAAAAAAGAGCCGGTAATTTTTATACTTTAAGGCCCGCAGGACCAGTTTAGATCCCTTCATAATTTCCGGGCTTTCGGTCATAGTATCCATTGCCATTGCTGTTTGAGAAATTATGTGCGCATTACAGAGGGGGTTTACTATCTGAAGCGCGGAATACAAGAGGGAATAAGCAGGCAGATTGAGGCTGCTTTAACAGCCCTCTCTCATACTATATAAAACATTTGCCTGGAGTTAATAATTTGCTGGTTCGAGCGATTTATAAAATAAAATCATAACATAATTTTTAATAAAAAAGTACCACCCATTACAGTTATTGCGATGAAATATTATTCATGACAGCAACAGTTCAGTTAAGCGGGCAGCACCTACAAAAGCATGCAACCGGTTACTGATCCAGCGATTTTTTCTTCTTGACAATGCCGGCCAAGGAGAGGCTCCCGCGCCACACACAGGCCACTGCCCGGAAAGTATCCAGAGATACTTTCTGTCATGGTAGAACAGGCACTCCCGGATTAAGGGTTTACCTAAGGTGGCTGAGGCAACAACGCCTCTCACGGTGCGCGGTGCTGAAGCTTGTACGAGCGGGGAAAGCGGGTTTTAAGTGTAGCCATCCATATGGCTATAGCACAAGCTTAGCAGAACCGGCCCTTTCTCCTCTCGGAAGACAGGGCTTTTTTGTGCCATTCTGTTGGTGGCACAGTACTCTAAACAGGGAAATGTTATGATAGAAAATGATGATCAACCTCCCAGTAGCAAAAACGTAAACATTCAGCGTGGAAGTTGCGCTATGTGACACGGTAATTCAACGTTCCTTTCTTTATCGCCTCACTATGCCGCTGCTTCCACAACATATTCGTGGTAAACGCGGGGTGTAGGCGACTCTCTTTCCGTCAAAGCAATTCAGCTGAATACACCCCTTTCTCAGATACTAATATCTTTTAACACTGCATTAATCTGCATTTTAAGTTTAAGATTTAAAATCTTTTGAAGTGCAGGAGCGTCAGGCAGGAGTCTTTTAATTCAGCCGTACTGGCATAATTATACCTGGGTAGCCCTGCACAGCACGGTCTTTCTTAATTATGCCTGCAGTATGTAACGGGAGCAGCGGACAAGCATGTACTGGATCAGCAAAACCATTCACCGTCTAAGCCGCCTGCGCCGGCAATTGATCATTTTTCTGTCTGTACTGGGTCCGGGTACCATTGTTATGGTGGCAGATAATGATGCCGGCGGTATCTCCACCTATGCGGTTACCGGCTCGAAGTACGGTTTTTCATTGCTGTTTCTCTTTATCTTTCTCGTCCCGATGGCATATTATGTCCAGGAGATGACGGTCCGTCTGGGAGCGGTTACCAAGCGCGGTCACGCTGAAGCCATCTTTGACGGTTTCGGGCCGTTCTGGGGCTGGTTCTCAATTTTTGACCTTGCTGTCGTTAACTGGCTGACCCTGGTTACCGAGTATATCGGCATGACTGCCGGAATGAGTCTTCTTGGCGTTCCGCCCTGGATCACCTATATGGGGGTAACCGCCCTGCTGCTGTTAGTGGTGATGTCCGGAAAATATCTTACCTTTGAAAAGATCGCCCTGTTTTTCTGTATTTTCAATTTTGTCTATATCCCCGCTGCACTGTGGGCGATGGATACGCCCGCAGCGCCAGCCTGGGGCGAGGTGTTCAAGGGATTCTATAATCCTTCATTACCCCGCGGGCTGACCGCAGACCTGGTTTTCATACTCATGGCAAATATCGGCACCACCATTGCCCCCTGGATGATCTTCTTTCAGCAAAGCGCGGTGGTTGACAAGGAGATGGACATTCATGATGTGAAGTACGGGCAGATGGACACCATGGTAGGAGCATTCCTGACGTGCACGGTTGCGGTGTTCATCATTATTGCAACGAGTGCGGCATTCTATTATCATAAACCGCCGATCATGATTGAGGATGCCAAACAGACAGCCGAGGCCATTGTACCTCTTTTGCCGGCAGGCTACGGAGAACTGGCGCGCAAGCTTTTTGCCATCGGGCTTTTTGATGCCGGTTTCCTGGGAGCCCTGTGCATTTCCCTATCTTCCTCATGGGCGCTCGGAGAGGTCTTCGGCTGGGCGCACACGCTCAACAAGGGCGTCAAAGAGTCGCCCTGGTTTTACGGCGCCTACCTTTTTTGTCTTTTGACGTCAGGCGCAGTTGTGCTGATTCCCGGTGCCCCGCTCATCACCATCACCATGTTTGTACAGGTAGTGGCCGTGACCCTGCTGCCGGCAGCGCTGTTATTCCTGATCCTGCTGCTGAATGATGAACCTCTCATGGGTGAGAATGTCAATACCCGCTGGCAGAACATCGCCAACTGGTCGATTACCATTTTCGTTATCATCATGTCGACCCTGTTTGGTATTTCAGTTCTCTTTCCTGAGCTGTTTGCATCAGGCGTATAGGAGATCCAGCAATGGCTTTAGCAAACAACAACCACAAATTGTTCGACCTGCCTGCAGGCACAACGAGTTTTCAGGTGTTCTGGTTTTCAGAGCTGCTCAAACGGCCAGTCTGCTCAGGGAAAATCAAAGACCGCATAGGCAAGCTCACTGATCTTGTGTTTCAGCTTAAAGAGCCTTACGCAGAGGCTGTCGGAATTTACCTTGATCACGGCTGGGGCAAGCCAACCGAATTCATACCGTGGGACCGGGTCGTCAAAATCGAGTCTGATGCCGTCTTTGTAAAACCCGCTGAAGGCGGCGGCACCTACCCGCCCTTTATAGACCAGCCCGGATGGATTCTGGTCAATGAGCACCTGATGGGCCGTACCATCATGGACATGGATGGACGGAGGATCGAGGTAGTGAATGACGTCCACCTGTTAAACTCCAAAGGCCGCATGCTCATAGTCCATGTCGATATTTCTTTCAACGGATTTTTGCGCAAGTGGGGTTTGGGAAAGTCCCAGTGGATCAAAGATCAGTTCATCTCCTGGAAATACGTCCAGCCGCTCTCCGTAGAAGATGCCACATCAACCGATGCTGTTTCGCTGTCAGTAACGCGCAGGGAAATAAGAGAGCTGCCCAGCGAGGACCTGGCTGATGCCCTGGAAATGCTTTCCGGCGAGGAGCAGCAGGCTTTCTTTTCTGCCCTGGATTCGGAGAAAGCGGCTGAGACACTGACCCAGGTTGAGCCGCGGGCCCAGCGGCAGCTGATTGCCAACCTGCGTAAAGAACGGGCGCGGACCATCCTCTCCGAGATGTCAGTGCCGCAGCTGGCGGACCTGCTATCAGTGCTGCCGCATGATGACATGGTGGAAATGATGGGACTGCTGCCTAAAGAGCAGGCGCAGCGCATCCAGGCCATTATCTCCGAGCGCGAGGTTACTGCCCACTTCCTGATGTCTTCCCATTACATGGTGTTTCCACCGGAGGCCACTGTCGGAGAGGTTTTGCAGGCAGTACGCAGTTCGCAGCAAGAGCATGACTGTATTTCCTATATCTACGTAGTAGCCGGAACAGACAATGTGCTGGCAGGTGTGGTAGATCTGCGTGAACTGATCCTTGCCGCTGATGCCCTGCGGCTGGATGAACTGATGACGGCGCCGGTTGTTTCAGCGGAAGCCGATGATGTGCGTGAGGATTTGATAGAACTGTTTGCAAAGTATCATTATCGCATGCTGCCGGTGGTCGATGGCTATGATCGCATTCTTGGCGTGGTGCATTACAAAGATATTATGCAGGGTCTGGTAACCCGTGCAAAACCGTGAGGTTTCAGAATGCCCCGGATTAAACTAACTCCTATGTCTAAGTTCGCTCTCTATTTTCTGCGCTTTTACCTGATCTTCATGCTTGTCCTGATACTGGTAAAGTTTATTAAAAATGTCTGGTAGGTGCCGTGCGCTAAACGGTTAATGCCCGGTAGTTGATGAGTTTTAATCTCCGGCAGCAGTTTTTTCATAGCGCCGTTTAGCCCACATTGCTGCTCCGAGTGCAACAGCTGCAGCGCCTGCCAGCAGCAGGACACTCCACGCATCGGGTTTCACCAGCGTTTTTTCCACGCTGTATTCAAGTGCCGTCATGATAATCACACCGGGCAGCAGCCCCACCAGTGTCCCTGCCGTATAGTCCAAAAAACGCATGCGAAAAGCGCCGGCCACCAGGTTGACCACCGTGTACGGGGCAGCCGGCAGAAAGCGAAACAAGGCGACCATCACAAACCCGTGCTGCGTAAGCCTTCTTTCTATGGCGTTGGCCCTGCTGCCGGCAAGGCGGCACACGGTTTCACTGCCCAGGCCCCGGCCGATTACATAGCACAGGGCAGCGCTCGCCAGGCAGCCCAGCAGCGCGTATGCCGGCCCGAGAAACGGGCCGTAGATGAGGGCAGTGACGGGAATAAGGACCACGATGGGGAACATGACCAGCCCGCCAAGCACGTACACGGCAATAACCTGTAGAGGACCAAAGGCCCCGGCGCTTAAGTCCTTCATAAACGGCAGCACGCGCGCCGGGTCGGCGAAGCTTTTAAGCGGCGTCCACTGCCATGCCGCGGCAAGGCCGCAGAGGGCTATCAGCACGCCGAAGAGCTGCAGCAGCTTTATGGTTTCAGGTTTTCGCGAAAAGAGATCAGACATTTTCCCTGTATGCCTTTTTAAAGTACTATAACAGGTAGTTGAAAAGTAATCTTTTCCAGGCTGG
>JAPLIX010000240.1 GCA_026388865.1 Pseudomonadota bacterium
TCTCGCTCCTAATACCCTCTATACCGTCACCATCAAAGGCGGGGTGAGCGGAGCCAAGGACCTGGCAGGCAATCCACTGGCAAGTGACTTCGTAATTAGCTGGACTACCAGTGCAACCGCAGATACCACCCCGCCCACGGTAACCGGGACCATCCATGCCAACGGCGCGACAAATGTAGCCATCAACACCAAAGTCGGTGCCACCTTCAGCGAGGGGATGGACCCATTAACGATCACCAACCTGACCTTTACGCTGGAAGCCCCGGTTGGAACGCCTGTCCCCGGGACGGTGAGCTACTCCGGAGTGAACGCGGTATTCACACCGTTGAGCAATCTCGCTCCTAATACCCTCTATACCGTCACCATCAAAGGCGGGGTGAGCGGAGCCAAGGACCTGGCAGGCAATCCACTGGCAAGTGACTATGTATGGAGCTGGACTACCGGTGCGGCCCCGGACATCATCCCACCCACGGTGAGTTCCACTAATCCTGCTGATCTTGCCGTCGGTATCTGTATCAACAAGACCATCAACGCCACTTTAAGTGAGCCGATGGACCTATTAACGATCACCACCGCTACCTTTACGCTGGCAGTAACCGCCGGCGCGTCCGTAGACGGGGTAGTGGCATACGATGCGCTGACGAATATTGCGACCTTTGACCCGACTTTGAATCTCACGGCGACTACCAACTATACCGCCACCATCAAAGGCGGGGTGAGCGGAGCAAAAGACCTGGCGGGCAATCCACTGGCAAGTGACTTCGTATGGACCTTTACCACCGGGACAACTGACTGTCAGACGTCAGTACCCCTCGGAGCGGCCTCCACTTTCGCGATCTTGGCTGAGGCGGCCATCACCATTAACCCGCCTTCCGCGGTCACCGGCGATGTCGGTACGAACCCTGCCGCCGGATCCTTGATAACTGGTTCAGGAATATGTGATCCAGGTACAGTGACGGGGACGATCTACGCCATGGATGCGACTGGTCCAGCCTGTGCTGGGAATGTCGGCCCGGTCCCCAACATTATCTCGGCCGCCCAAACCGCTGCTCTGGCAGCGTATCTCGATGCCGTGGCCGCTCCTCGCGGAACTCCTGTAGCAATAACCACCGATCTAGAAGGGCTGACATTCTACCCAGGCCTGTATGAATCAGGAACCTCGATTGATTTGTCTAAGACGTCCGCCGTTGGTGGAAAACTTTACCTGGATGCTCAAGGCGACGTGAATGCCGTCTTCATCATCCGGAGTGCAACTACCATCATCACGATAAGCGGGACCGAGGTCGTCTTGACCAATGGAGCACAGGCTAAAAACGTTTTTTGGGTAGCGGGGAGTGCGGTGACCCTTGGAACGACCTCGATCATGAAGGGAACCCTGATCGCATCAACGGCACTTACGCTGAATATCGGTTCAAATCTGGAAGGGAGAGCGTTGAATCAGGGCGCGGCGGCCACAGCGATTACATGTGACCAATGCACCATTACCGTGCCTTCTCCGTAAGGCGCACAGTGAGCTGATAGGTTTAGGGAAAGCATAGGGTCACATCCTTATATGACATATGAAGATGTGACCCCTTTCCCCTTTCCCTTTATCAAATAACCAATTTTTTAAAACAGAACGTTTTACTTAAAAGGGAGACACTATGAAAGCATTTGCAAAAAGAATTTTGATGAGAAAGAGGAGGTTCGAAGTGAGAAAGTACACGTGCTATTCGCTGTTGTTTATTGCAGCACTATTTGTCGTTTTTGCAGCAGGATGCGAAAAAGGAGCAGGCCCTGATCCAGTAGCCCTTGGACAGGCCTCCCAATTTGCGGTTCTGGCAGGCTATGCGATCACCAACGTCCCTGCGTCTGCTATTACCGGGAATGTTGGTATAAGCCCGGCCGCCGAGTCTTTTATAGCTGGATTTTCACAAACAGATTGGACTGGATATGCGACATCGCCCCAGGTGACCGGATCTATATACGCATCTGACATGGCTGATCCTACTCCTGCCATGTTAACTCAGGCCAAAGGCGACTTGACCATAGCGTATAACGATGCCGCTGGAAGAACACCAGTACCCACTGGCCCTTTTCTGAATCCCGGAGACGGAAATCTCGCCGGGCTAGATCTCGTCCCCGGCCTGTATAAATTCACGGGCGAGGCTATAGCGACGACTGACTTCACTCTTACGGGCGGCGCAAACGATGTCTGGATATTCCAGATAGCGACCGCTCTCACCATAAGCAACGGTGTACAAGTTACCTTGGCCGGCGGCGCCAAGGCGAAAAACATCTTCTGGCAGGTCGGAACCCAGGCGGTTCTCGGAACGACCGTTATCTTCTATGGGACCATAATGGCTGATGCATCAGTCACGATGGATACCGGCGCGACGCTGAACGGCAGGGCGCTGGCATTTACCGAAACCATTGCATTGGACCAAAACATCATTACAATTCCCGCCCTGTAAGATATGACATCTTCGGACGGAAAGGAAAGAGATAACCAATTTTTTAAAACAGAACATTTTATTTTAAAGGGAGGCATTATGGGGACATTTGCAAAAAGAAACTCGGGTAAAACAGTACGGTTAATTTTCATCGGCTTGGCGATAGCGATCTTCGGCGCGTTTTCCCCCAATGCGTACGCGAAGACAGCTGCTGAGATCAACGCAGACGCCAGCAGGACGCTGAAGCGTTTCTATAGAGAGGTCAACGGCGCTAAAGAGCTTACCTCTTCCGCGAAAGCGCTCCTTGTGATGTCCGGCGTTACCAAGGCAGGATTCATTGTCGGCGGGGAGTACGGCCAGGGCGCACTGCGAATTAAAGGAAAGACGAAGGGGTACTATAATCTTGTCGGCGGATCCTATGGATTCACCGCTGGCGCAGAACAGATGGATATTATCATAGCCTTCATGACCGAGGAGGCGCTCAGGCAGTTCAGAGAGATCGATGGCTGGGAAGTAGGGGTGACCGGCAACGTCGCGCTTATTGACGTAGGCGGCGGCAAGCGGCTCGACACCACTACATTAAAGGACCCGGTGGTAGCGTTTGTTTTTGGAGCCAAGGGCCTCATGCTTGACGTTTCTCTGAAGGGGGCAAAGTTCACGAAGATCAAAAAGTAAAGCTTCACACTGAGGTCTCCCATAATAATACAACACATAGGACAAAGGAGAATTAAAGGCATGAACAAACTAACATTCAACGGCACATGGAATGAAGTGCAGGGTAAACTCAAACAGAAATATGGCCAGCTCACGGACAATGATCTGGTCTATACGGAAGGGCAGCATGACGAATTAATTGGTCGCATGCAGAAGAAGCTGGGCAAGGCACAGGATGAAGTCATTAAGATAATCGCCGAGATTTAGGCTGCCGGGGTTTGTGAGCAATTACTACGATGGGAGGGTTCATCCCTATCCTGATGGTACTTGCCATTATCATTATCATCGAAGCGAAGCAGGATCACATCAATTGAAGATGTGCTCCTGCTTCACACACGAGATAAAGCCCCGAAAAAATTATAAGGAAGGTAACGACATGAAAAGACTAATGCTCATGGCAGCAATTGTGCTTTTCCTGTGCGCAGGGTGCGACAATGGTAGTAACGTAACCATAAAGATCAAGGGGAAAGTTTTCAGCCTTGCGGACAAATCGGCGATCAGGGGCGCTATTGTCTGTGCCGTCAACAAAGCAGATGGAACAGTAAGCGACCTGGCAGTAACCGGTGATGACGGGACTTATACCGTGGAAGTCACGGCAGAGCGTGAGGGGCGCAACAAGCCCATAAACGAAGCATGGGGCCTTAATGCATCGGCCAAGCTGTTCATGTCTGTCCCCTCATTCATCAGGCCGTCCATTGCCGTGACGATGGATAATTTTATACCTGAGGACCATAACTATACCTACTCAGACGCACTGACCGATATCGGCATGGCCGCGATTAGAGAAACCATTGAGCTTTTTACCGTTTCCGGCCGTCTTGATGGCGGGGATGCGGGCGCGATGGTTGTGCTTGAGGGATGCAGTGAACCGCCGTGCCCGTATGCATATACAGCCAAACAGGGCGGCTTTACTATTTTTAATGTACCGCAGAAAACCTACAGTGCTGCAGCATACAAAAAAGGGGTGTCTTATGAGGCCTTGAGCATAGAGGTATCATCTGATACGCAAAATGTTGTTTTAAAGAAAAAACCAGGCAATGTTACCGGGACGGTGTCGGGAAGCGTCAATATCGTAAACCCCGGTGATGGCGATGCAACAAGTATAGTACTTGTGCCCGAGTCACTGTTTCATGAAACCCTAAAAAAAGGTATTCTTGTGCCGGGTCTGCGGGCGCCTGAAAGCGGCGACTGTAATATAAAAGGCGCATATACCATAACAGGTGTGCCCGAAGGCAGCTACGTTGTTCTTGCGGCCTTTGAAAATGATTATTTGGTGCGCGACCCTGATCCGAACATAGCAGGCACGCAGATCGTTCATTTCACCATGCCCGAGGCTGGCAGTTACGAAAGGAGTATTGACAACTTTAAGATAACAGGCTCTCTTAATATTATCTCCCCCGGAGGCGGTGAAACTCCCGAGGGATTGGCGGACCTTATAGAAGTTGTTTTCACTGATGATTCTTCGGAAGACCAGTATAAGCTTGTCCTGTATAACATGTACGGTGACACGATCTGGGAAAAGACCATTCTCGGACAGAGCGGCGGCGCGGACGTGACTGTCGCATATGACGGCCCGGCACTTGAAAATGGGGTGTACTATCAGTGGAACGTGACCAGCTTTCGTAAAGGCGGGCCCATATCTACATCAGAGGACCTGAAGGGTATCTTTTATGTTACAGAGTGATTACTCCGCAACAGGGACTGCGGGGCATCTTACCAGCCAAGTTTTTTTAAGCATGCAACCCCGCTGTATAACAACGATGTATACTGTTTGATTCTTTTCGCAGTAATGCGGCCTTCGGCCGCCAGGGAGGTAAAAATGAATAAAAGTATTTACACAGTGTTGGGATTGGCCGTTCTTTTCGGGGCCTTGTTTGCCCCCGGGGGGACGAAAGAGGCGCCGGCACAGGTGCAGGTCAACATTGGCATCGTTGCACCTCCGCCTTTGCAATTTGCCGCACCGCCTGATGTCTACGTGGTTCCCAGTGGATCAAGCTATGTCTATATGGTGCCGGATTATGATGGAGTCTATTTCTACGGCGGCAGCTGGTACAGGACTTACAATAACCACTGGTTCCGGTCTTCCCACTACAACGGGGGCTGGGACTATATTGAGCAGTCTCGGGTCCCGCAAGTCATCGTGGTTGTACCGCCGGAATATATTCACTATGTGCCATCCGGATATTACCGGATACACTACAATGATCTCTATAGCAACTGGCAGACATGGGATCAAGGACGGTATTGGGACCGTTATGATTGGTATACGAATGAGAGGAGGGACGATATACGGCGAGAGCGGTATAATCGTATTGATATGGATCGTCAGCAGCGGGGTGTCCAGACTCTGCAGCACCAGCAAGGGAGTCAGCAGCGGGGTGTCCAGCAACCCCAGCAGTATAATGTCCAGAAACAGAAGCAGCATGTTCAGAAACAGCAGAAGCAGCATGTCCAGAAACAACAGAAGCAGCATGTCCAGAAACAGCAGAAGCAGCATGTCCAGAAACAGCAGAAGCAGCATGTCCAGAAACAGCAGCAGCAACAAAACCAGAAAGTACAGAAGCACTCACAGCAACAACAGCCCAAACAGCAAAAACAACAGCACCAACAGAGTAACAATAAGGATAAGGAAATTAAATAATATATGGGTGAGGATTCTAATATGTTAGCGGGGGCGGGTACAAAGTTAAGACTATTCGAATTAATAAAATATAACAATATTAATGTAGGGGAGTGAATATGAAAACTAAAAAGAGTTACTTTATAACAGTTGTTTCATCCTTGATGGTGCTTGCAACATTCATGTTTATTAGTTCAACGGTATCCGCCCAAACAAACAATATTTCGGATGAGAAACTTGCAGCGCTAAAACAAAAAGCTTTAACCAATCTTACTAATAGTATTCTAATAATTCAAGAAATGCCAGTAGCTGAGAAAGATATTAGGCGCATAGAGCAGTTCTTTCCAAAAAATATAATAAATATCATGGATCAGATAATTGCAATATCTAAAAGTAATGCAGCTATTGAAGAAAAGGTGGATACCATTATTAAAACTTTTAATTCAAGTTGCTATGACTATGCAATTGCTGCGATTACAGCGGATGTTTTATACTATTTCTTATGCGTTAATAATCCTAACGGCTGTGGACCTTTTGCGTTCCTCGATGAAATTAGTTATATAAGCGGGGCGCTTGCTGTGCTGTGTTATTATGGAGTTATATAGACAGGGTTTCCGACTTTCTTGCACATAGAACTGAGTGCTGATAGTCGATCAGAAACTTGATGTAGATTGGCACTTTTGCGTTTCTTAAAAAGGAGGTCATTATGAAAAGATCAATGGTAACATTTTTAAAAGGTATGCTTTCCGTGATAGTTGCCCTGTTATTTTTCGTCACCGTCTCGGGCTGCCAAAAGGAAGAAGGCACCATGGAAAAGGCGGGCAAGAAGGTTGATGAAGGCATTGGAGAAGCTAAAGATACCATGAAAAAAGCGGATAAAAAGATCGACGAAAGCATTGATAAAGCTAAACAGGCAATGGATGCTGCCGCAGAAAAAGCCAGGGATAAGAATAAGTAATCAAGCATGTAGGGTTAAGCGGCCCTTGCTGCGCAGTTTGGGGATTTTACGTATGATGCATCAGTCACTGTTGATTATCTCATTAATTTTCTGAAAGGAGAGAACCATGAACATGACAAACAAACTATTCATCCGAACAGTATGCCCGATCATTGCACTGCTTTTTTTCTTCGCCACGATCACTCCCGCTGTCGTCCAGGCGCAGGCGAATGAAAAGAGGGAAAATGCAAATTCGCTGTGTATGCTGAAATTGGCAATAGCCTGCAAAAACGGGCAGGCAGCTCTGTCGAAAGAAGAGCGCCTCGCTATAAAAGAAAAAATTTTAATCCAGGTGGAAAATTTATTTAATCAAATTGAACAGTCCGGCTTTTCTGAAACAACCATACAAAAATATGGCTATATTCTACCGCAGGGTTTTTCTGAAAAAATCATGCTGGTGTCCGATATTGCTCAAGCAGGCATGACCACAGAGGAAAAACTCAATACTCTTGCAGGTGCTTTTGGCTATAGTTGTAATGATATTATGTATGTTGGGGTTGTGGTGTTTGTATTAAGCTTTTTTGGCGTTATTCCCTACCTCGGATATTTTGGTAGTCTCCTTTTTGCAGCGGCTGTCCTTTGTTATTTGGGGCTTATTTAAACTGAACTGTGCATCCAGTATCCAGGTTGGGTTAATCCGCCGTGGCGGAAAACCCAACAAACCCATAGCTCATAGTTTTCGTTTAGACACTGTTGAGAAGGAGGAACGATATGCTCGGAACAATTTTGCTTATCATTGTAATTTTGATGCTGGTGGGTGCAATACCCGTCTGGCCGCATAGCCGGCAATGGGGTTACTATCCCGGCGGCGGACTTGGATTGGTTTTTCTGATTTTACTTATACTGCTGCTGATGGGCCGGATTTAATATGCAGCCACGGGCCGAGCCCGTTTGGTGTAACGCGCCGCAGACACTGCCCAGGAGCTTGAAAGTATAGCGGTTAACGTGCATCTGAAATCGACGGTACTCAACAGTGCAGAACCGCAAAGTTTCTTGATAGCTGTCTGCCTCAGAGAACAGGGCGGTGCAGTATAGTATGCCTTTAATGCAAGTCGTAGTGGTTCTGATCGTGGTTGGTGTTCTTTCTCTGGCTCGCCAATCCCTTTATACCGATGGCAGATCAAATAAGGGCTATGGAGGTACGTATGTTTGAGCATAGATGCCCGGTTTGCAACAATGAATTGATAGACACAGTTTATGGGATGTTGTGTTTCAACCCGGATTGTGACGTATTTGATGAATATATTTTTTTTGAAGAAAAATAAAGGCGCCCAACGCCTGGGTAATACAGTAATGAAAGGAGATGTCTATATGAAAAAAGTACTTTTAAAATGCTGCTTAATTATCGTTCCGCTCCTTGCGTTCATGGCCTGCTCGTTTGACGTGCTGGCTGCGGGGATAACTCCCGAGCAAAAGGCCGGCAGAAAAGCCGTTGAAAAAGGGTTGCAAGACTCCCTGGGAATGCCAATTCTAAAAGGAGATCTTTGGCAAAAGATGACGCACGACAGCAAGGTGGCTTTTATCTGGGGTTTCGGACATGTGGTGTCAATTGAATTTTACCTGATGGAAAAGTACCCGGAGCTTAAACGGGACAGTCTTGTCCCAAAGGTTGTTGAAGGAATGGCTAATATACCCATGAATGAGGTTGTTGCCCGGGTGGACAAATACTACGAGATGCATCCGGATCAGATTGAAAAGCCCGTGACGAGTGTACTCTGGGATGAAATGATCAAACCGAATATAAAAACGGGCATCGCTGGTCGTCCGCTCGAAAAAAAGCCCTGAAAACATTATAACTGAAAAGGAGAGATGAGATGAAACGCATCGCAGTTGTTTTTATTATTCTTGTTTTTGTTGTTACGTTCGTCGGGTGTTCCGGCATGTCCAGAACACAACAAACGACTCTGAGCGGGGCAGGCATTGGTGCTGTCGGCGGGGCGGTACTTGGCGCAGCCGTTGGAGGAAGCCCCCTTGTTGGAGCAGCGGCCGGTGCTGCCGTAGGCGGGGTCGCAGGCTACATAGTCGGCGAGCATAACCATTAGCCTTTTAGTTGTTATTTTCGTGTTTTTATTGGCAGGATAAATTAGAAATACGAATATCGAATCACTAAACAAATTAAAAATAAAAATGTTCCAAACTTCAAAACAGCATTTTTCACCA
>JAPLIX010000180.1:0-5914 GCA_026388865.1 Pseudomonadota bacterium
GTGCTTTAAGTATGCACACCATTTTCAGCAGTTCCCTGATACGTGATTTCATGGTCTTTTTAGCTGCACGATCCAGTGCCAGCAGGAGCAGCTCTGACATAAAATTCAGGGTCTGCAGCAGGGAAAGTTTTTCATTATGCGTCAGCTGCTCAATTGAGAGCTGCTTAAGCTCCTCTATGGCTGCCGCCATGCTGTTGATATCCTCTTCGTAGCACTTGAATGTTTCACCAAACAAAGCGGTTATGATCACAAAAATGAAATTTTCACAGTGCTCCCGTATGGTATAAATCTGGTTGAGTCCCTGGAGGATTTCCTGCCTTTTAAGCTCCTTGACGGATTTCCCGGCTGTCTCGTAGGAACGAACAGTATTCTCGTACAGATCTCCCTCAAGGCGCCGAGGGGGAGGCCCTTTGCTGTAATACTGCCAGAACTCGGGCATGGGTCGCGTTCCCTGCGGGCCGCCGTCTTCCCAGGATAGAGCTCAAGAATTTTTGCAATATCAAGATCGGGGATAAGAATAACATGGAGCTTGATGCTGCCCAGCCGTGCCTTCAGATCATTTGACACCGGGCCGAAACCATCGGTCAGCACCAGTATTTCGGCCTCTCTTAACTCAGGATCCTTTTGAATATCTTCCAGTGCCTGCTCAACCGCAGAGCCGCTATTTGTTATGTGCCCGCCGCCAGTCTGCAGGCGTGTGATATGCTCGATGAGCCGGTATATTTCGCCGCTGGTACGGGCCTTCACAGCATCTCCCACGTCACTGTGAAACGAGCGAAAATAGATCTGCGGGGACTCCCCCGATATTTTTCGCAGATATTCTATGGCAATAGCCTTGGCGGCAAAAATCTTAGCGGCAAATATCTTGTTGAACCCCTCGCCATTCATGGAGGTGGAGTTGTCAAAGAGAAGATATACCTTTTGGCTCCGGTTTAATTCAGCCTCTTCGCGGCCGACAAACGAATCAACTGAGAGTGCCTCCTCACGGGCTCCCTGATAGATGATTTTAATGAGCTCGCGGTTGATGAGTTTTTTGTAAAAAATGTTTTCCGTATATATGGTGTGCTCTCTCGGTATAAGGCGGGAGATGTCGCTCATAAGGCTCATCTTGCCGATTTGCAGGGAATTATCCATGGGGGTTATCTGCTGCCGCACCTGCTGCTGCGCAGATTCATGCGTGCTTGAAGAAAAGATCTGACTTCTGCTGAAGAGGGGAGCAACCTGGTTTTTTATTTTAAGCTTGCTGTGTTCACTGAAAATGACCCGGGCAATATAGAATATCCTGACCAGTTCAGGAGGGAATTTGAGGGGGTATCCGCTGGATTACAGTACCGCAGTGATTGATTTTTTTTCGTTAAAAATAGCCTGTCTGAAGCCGTCGATGATTTCCCGCGCCTCCCTGGTCCGTGCACCTTTGAGCGACAGGTCGCAGATTTCTTCCAGGACGGTAAATGTTTCAGGAATGATGGTGTTCCGGGGTATGTAGATAAATTTATTTTTAATCTTTTCCAGATAATCTCTTAATACCGAGCTTTCTTTTTTGACCAGTTTCTCAAGACGCGCCTTAAGGTGATTAAAGGCTGCGTCGCTTTTCAGCACCTCGGGGTCTTTACAGTCCCGGATATAGTTAAAAATCTCAAAGCCGTCAAAGATGTTCTCCAGCAGTTCCCGGTCCTGATTAAAATAGCGCCGGGCGGTTGAGCTGATCTTGGTAAAGCGTGCCTTATCCTCATCCTTCCCGAGGGTGCAAATCATATAATGCAGGTTATCCAGATCAGCCTCATTTGCCTGGGGCCGGCCGGCCATGATTGCAGAGGCCCGCAGGAGGTCTTGGGATTTGGCAGCGGTCCGGTCACTGATGGTAAAGTTTCGTTTATCGGGCACCTGCTCCCGGGTCTCTTCAATATACTGCCGCAGAATATGATTTTTCAGCAGTAAAATATAGCTGGGTATCTCGATGGCCCTGCTTTTGATTAACCCCTTTACCAGGGTAAAGTCATGGAGCCTTATTTTCTTGTCGGGCAACTTGATGGTCCCGAAATTATGCTGGTACACAGTGTCGATCGAGTGCTGGAAATAGAGGTTCTTATTTTCGGGAATATAACTTTTGTATAAAAACCGGTCGAGAACCGCCTCAAGAATTTCCGTCACCCGGATATAATTTGCCGCAGCGATGACGCTCTGGAGGGACGAATGGATGATCTGCTCGCCATTGACCAGCTGCTTTTCGTTGAGCAGCGACAGCAGGGACCTGAGCAGCATGTCGTTGGCATCAAAGATTTCATCAAGAAAGGCAAAATGGGCCATAACCAGGGACCCCTCAACGTTGTGTATCATTTTGCCCCGTTTCATGGCTTCTATATCATAGGCGCCAAAGAGATTGTCAGGCATGGTATCCTTGGTGAGCTGTTTTTCAAATATCACCGCACCGTCAAAGCAGGCAAAAATCTGGCGCGCGAGCATTGATTTGGCCATTCCCGTGCGGCTGGTGAGCAGCTGGTGCTCCCCAGTCATGAGAGCAAAAAAGCTCTGGCGTATAATCTGCTCCCTGCCAAGGATCTGGGCGCTGATAAACTCAATGGCCTCGTTAATAGCAGTATGTAATGAGGCAAAATGATCACGAGAGACCGTTTCAACAGGCGCAGCCTTTTTTTCCTCAACTTCATCTATCTTGGGAATGCCAAAGAGATGAGGCTTTTCCGGCTGCTCAAGCTGATACAGTTTTCCGGTAGCAAGGGAGAGCACTGTCTCCTCTAACGGATGAAGGCCATTCCGGCCATTTTCAACAGGTGCGGGTTTGGTATCTGTAGTCTGCATGTCTTGAAATGATGGTCAGATTATTTAGAGAGCTTCCAATGGTATAATGATTTTTTTAAAATATATATAATAATATCTATAAATATCTGCAAAAAAAGAACAAAAAAAAAACAAACAGCCCCTCTACAATGCAGACAGATTCCCGGCGCAGCATACAGCCGACTTATTTTAACATGTATTTTTTATAAAGAGCAGGTTACTTCAACCACTATTGTTTCTTCCGGAACAATGTCTGCGCGCAGTGCGCAGCATTAATAACAAATTAAAGGAGCAATAAATAAATAGCTTTTTAATTATTGTTTGTCAAATTGACAGGCAGTCCGGCCAATACCCAATAAATTTGAGAGAATCAATTCAGCCACATCTTGTCAATATGACAAAGGATGAGCCCGAAAAAATCCATTGACATCTGAAACGCACTGAATTATCATACAAAAATTATTTTACACATTGGCATGCTACTTGAATTATTTTCTCTTGATTTTACTTGCCTTTATCTATTGTCCCCTCGCCGGTTCTTCACAGATTTTAAAACTATTTTCAGTTGGGTTTTATACTGACTTTGAATGGCGCTTAGGGGTTGCAAACCATAATCACTACAACTGTTAAACTAACATGGAGGATGGAAATGGCAGAAGAGAAAAAAACAATGACAACATTAGCGAGTCTGGGGAAGGTATTTGACGTTCCCAAGGAGCTGCAGAAAACAGCTTACATCAACAGCATGGAGCAGTATGACAAGATGTATAAGCGCTCAATTGAGGATCCAGATGGATTCTGGGGCGACATGGCAAATGAAAACATAGAATTTTTTAAGAAGTGGGATAAGGTGCTCAACTATGATTTCAAGGAAGCAAAGATTGAGTGGTTTAAGGGATCAAAGTTAAATATCTCCTACAACTGCCTTGACCGCCATATAAAAACCTGGAGAAAGAACAAAGCTGCCCTCATGTGGCAGGGTGAGCCGGTAGACGAAGCCCGCACCTACACCTACATGGAGCTGTATACAGAGGTGAATAAATTTGCCAATGTTCTCAAGAAAAAAGGCGTCAAGAAGGGCGATCGGGTTTCCATTTATCTGCCCATGATCCCCGAGCTTCCCATTGCCATGCTTGCCTGCGCACGCATTGGCGCAATTCACAGTATCATATTCGGCGGCTTTAGTGCAGAAGCCCTGAAAGACAGAATTCAGGACTGTGAAGCAAAAGTCCTCATCACCAGCGATGCTTCCTACCGGAACGGAAAGTCGGTCCCCCTGAAGGCTAATGCTGACCAGGCACTTGAAACATGCCCGAGCGTTGCCTCCTGTATCGTTGTCAACCGGACAAACTCAAAGTGCGACATGAAAGAGGGTCGCGATTCCTGGTGGAATGAGGAGATGAATGCAAAAGACATCAAGTCATACTGTAAGCCTGAAGAGATGGATGCTGAAGATCCGCTGTTCATCCTGTATACCAGCGGTTCAACGGGAAAGCCCAAGGGTGCACTGCATACGACAGCTGGCTACCTCTTATACGTGACCACCACGCTGAAATATGTCTTTGATCTCAAGGATGAGGATACCTTCTGGTGCACCGCAGACATCGGCTGGGTTACCGGACACAGCTATATTGTCTATGGCCCGCTGTCAAACGGCGCTGCAAGCGTCATGTTTGAAGGTGTGCCAAGCTGGCCTGATTATTCACGGTTCTGGAAGATTGTTGAGAAATACAAAGTCAATCAGTTCTACACCGCACCGACCGCAATCCGGGCCATCGCCGCACAGGGCGACAAATGGGTTGAGGGAATTGACCTGAGCAGCCTGCGGATCCTTGGCACCGTCGGTGAGCCGATTAATCCTGAGGCATGGATGTGGTACTACAACAAGATCGGCGGCGGGAGATGCCCTATTGTTGACACCTACTGGCAGACCGAGACCGGCGGTTTTATTATCACCCCGATTCCGGGTGCAATGAAGGTTAAGCCGGGCCCTGCAAACCGGCCGATCTTTGGCGTGGCTGCGGCGGATACCTGACTATTACCAAACCATGGCCCGGCATGATGAGAACCGTTTATGGGGATCATCAGCGGTTTAAAGACACCTACTTTACCCAGTTCCCTAACAGATACTACACCGGTGACGGCGCCCGCAAAGACCAGGACGGCGACTTCTTCCTGATGGGCCGCCTTGATGACGTTATTAATGTTTCAGGTCACCGCATGGGAACTGCCGAGGTTGAGAGCGCACTGGTTGCCCATCCCAAGGTTGCGGAAGCTGCGGTTGTCGGGTTCCCCCATGAGATTAAAGGCGAAGGTATCTATGCCTACGTTACCCTGAACGTTGGTGTTGAAAAGTCTGATGCTCTCAAAAAGGAGCTTGTCGCACATGTCCGTAAGGAAATCGGGCCCATTGCAACCCCTGACAAGATTCAGTGGGCAGACGGTCTTCCCAAGACCCGAAGCGGAAAGATTATGCGAAGAATTCTGAAAAAGATTGCTGCAGGACAAGTTTCTGATCTGGGTGACACCACGACCCTTGCTGATCCTGCCGTAGTAGATGTTTTAGTTCAAGGAAGACAATAACCATTGTTACCGTATGGCATTTGGCCGAGGCTTTAAGCCTCGGCCAAATGCCATATTCCAAAAACTGTTCTCCCCTGTTATCTTTTCAACCTCTCCCTTGCGCGTGACACTGCGATATAACCCCGGTCATAGCTGTTGTATGAATTTTGATTGATTTTAATAAATAAGGCAGTTATACTTTTAACAAAAAGAAGATACTATGAAGCCTTATTGAACGGGAGTTTCATTACAATCTATTTACTGCCTATACTCCCTGCCTATTATTTCAACTCTTTTTAGATCATCACGCATCTCATAGAATAGTGCGCATGGTAGCAGTACGTATCTGGTGAATCATACTGAACACGATTTGGATACATGAAGAGGATATGAGAATGGGTAAACTGTTCCTTCCCATGTTTAAAATATGGATTGCCACCATTATTATTATTGCGGGCATACTCGCTATAGGTTTTAACAGCTATCGTATTATGGAATTGAACGCTGCCAATGCGTTCAATGAACAGCAGCTTTTCCTGGTTCGGGAAGCTGCGCG
>JAPLIX010000180.1:5966-11734 GCA_026388865.1 Pseudomonadota bacterium
CAGTAATATTGAAGGAACCGTGAGAATTGCATCAGATATCCTGTCCTCGGTTGAGGATCATAACCGGTCAGCGGAAAAAATATTCAGCTCTGTGCTGGCGAATAACCAGGGGCAGATACTCTGCATGTTTCTCGCAAACCCGGACGGGACTATTATCTATAGCTATCCCCCGCAGTCTTTTTCCTTTTCAGCAGATACGATCGGGCTTAATAGCGTGCTTGCCAACGGAGCGGCAAACCGTGTTCCTTTTATTTCGAATATAACCACCATAGGCGACAGCCCGCATGCGATTTTCTCTTTTGTTATTGGCGTCCCTATGGCAGATAGCGACCAGCAGCCTGCCGCATGGATCTGCTGTATCGCTGATTTCAACAGCATAAAGAACAAATTTATTTATCCCATACGGTCAGGGAAGACTGGTTATGCCTGGATGGTGGATAACAGAGGTATCCTTATTGCCCATCCTAATAAAAGCATGGAAGGAATAGAAGCAATAGAGGCTTCTAAACGGGGGTTGCCAGAGTTTTCTTCCCGCAGGCTGGAAGAAATTGTTAATCAGAAGATGGTCAGAGGTCAGGAAGGCACGGGCGAATATGTGAGCGGCTGGCATGCGGAAGCAAAAGGGCTGACAAAAAAATTGATTGCCTATGCTCCTATCACTCTGCGCGGAATAGGGTGGTCAATCGGTGTGTCTACCCCGTATAATGAGGTGTTAGACCAGCTGAGCGAGAGCACTAAACGCCTAGCCCTGTTTCTGGGGAGTTTCATCGGCACTATTTTAATTGGTGCACTGTGGCTGCTGTGGCAGGAAAAGAAAAATCAGCAGGTAAATCAGAACCTGCAATGGAGCCAGGAAGTCTTTAACGGTATTACTGATGGCATTACGATCATTGATCAATATTACCGGGTGCTCATGGCGAATGAAGCAATATGCCGCTGGCAGGATAAGCCCCTTGATTTTTTACTCGGCAAACCATGTCACGAAGTATTTTTGCAGCGGGATGAACTCTGCCTCGGTTGTCCGGCGAAAGAGACCTTTGAAACAGGGCAGCCAGCTTTCAGGGAACGGGTCAGTATAACGCTGGGAGGCAGGAAATATTATTTTCACCTGTACACATTCCCTCTTAAAGATAGAAACGGCAAAACAGTCAGGGTCGTCGAGTACGTAAAAGATGTAACAAAAGAAAGACTGCTGCAGGCTGAAAATATCCAGAATGAACGACTGGCGATCATTGGCAAGATGTCTGCCCAGGTAGCGCATGAAATCCGCAATCCATTGAGCGCACTGACATTAAATACAGAGCTGCTGGAAGATGAAATCGAAGCATATAGTACGGTAGATACAAAAGAAGCAAAAGAACTTGTTTCAATAGTTAAATTTGAATTGCACAGTCTTCACAAAGTAATAGATGAATACTTGCAGTTTACGAGGCTCCCTACCATAAAACTGCTCAATGGCGATATTAATCAGCTTCTCCAGGAGATTTTTTCTTTTTTAAATGAAGAATTTCGTGTAAATAAAGTTATCTTAAAAAAATCATTTGAGCCCAATTTGCCGCCTGCTCAGATTGATTACGAACAGCTTCGCCGGGCGTTTATCAATATTACCCGGAATGCAATTCAGGCCATGAAGGGCGGCGGAACTCTTGATGTTGCAACCCGTTCAGCAGATAAATGGATTGAAGTTATTTTTATGGATAGCGGTGAAGGCATTGCCGATGAAAACCTCGATCAGATCTTTACACCTTTTTTCAGTACTAAAGTTGGTGGCACCGGTCTTGGTCTCTCTATTACCAAACATATCATTACAGAGCATAATGGTGAAATTTTTTGTGAAAGCAGGCGGGAAGAGGGTACACGTTTTACGATAAAACTTCTCAAGTGGGACGCGTAACCACCGTGATGGTTGCCCGCATTTTATTTACTAAAGGATCGAACATTGCAAAAAATATATAATCTTGAAGAGCAAATAAACTTAACACGCGAAAAACCAATCCTTGTGGTTGATGATGAGCCGGGAATTCGAGATAGTATCTCCAAGATTCTTCAAAAACAAGGTTATACGGTTATGACCGCTGGTGACGGAGAGGAAGGCATTACTATTCTCCGGAGGCATGAGATTTCCCTCGTTTTAACTGACCTCAAGATGCCTAAAGTCGATGGAGTAACGCTTTTAAGAACAGCAAAAGCAATATCACCGGAGATTGAGGTAATAATGATAACAGGGCATGGAACAGTCGAAGATACTGCCGAACTTATGCATTCTTCTGGCCTGTTTTACCTGCTGCAAAAACCTGTGAACAGGAAAATAGTTGTAGATATAGTTGGAGAAGCTTTAGAAAAGCCTGCTCTGCGTCGCGAAAACAAAAGGTTAAAAACTTCTCAAAGAGGAGTAAATGTTATTGGAACAAGCCAAGCAATGAGAAAAGTATTGGCATTGGTCTCACAGGTAGCTTCCAGTTCTGCAACTGTTCTCATAACTGGAGAGAGTGGAGTTGGTAAAGAAGTAATTGCCCAGGCAATTCTCGACCAGAGTACAAGAAATGATAAACCGTTTATAAAAGTAAGCTGTGCAGCACTTCCTGAAACGCTGCTTGAGGCTGAGTTGTTTGGTTATGAGCGCGGTGCGTTTACCGGGGCCATTGCCCGGAGGGAGGGACGATTTGAACTTGCCCATGGCGGCACCCTGTTTTTAGATGAAGTGGGTGAAATAACTCCTTCAGTTCAGGTTAAACTTCTCCGGGTTCTCCAGAATGGTGAGTTTGAACGGCTGGGGGGGGGTAAAACTTTCAAGGCAGATGTTCGGCTTATTGCTGCAACAAATATTCTACTGAAAGAGGCAGTCGAAAACAAACGATTCCGTGAAGATTTATACTATAGATTAAATGTCATTAATATTAAAATACCACCTTTGCGAGAAAGAATAGATGACATTCCATTGTTAGCCCATCATTTTTTACAGATGTATTGTCAAAAGAATGATAAAAAATTAATTGAAATTTCCAGGGATTCGTTGGAAATTTTTTCTAAATATAGTTGGCCTGGGAATGTGAGGGAATTGAAGAACCTGGTTGAAAGGCTGGTGATTATGACCCCAGCTAAGATCATCGGGCCCGAGGATATCCCACCCCCTTTCAATCAAGTCTCGGGGATATCGCAAGGACCCGATCCCAACTTCATGCAGGGTTCTTACAGGGAAGCAACGCTTAAGCAGTTCAAAGATGATAAGAATATTGCTTCAAAAATATTAGGAATTTCAACAAGAACAATTTATCGCAGATTTGATAAAAGCAAAGACGAAAAAGAAGATAACGAATAAACAGTTGCCAATATGTCAACTATTTGTTTTTACATTATATTAGTGTTCATTCTAATATTAGATGTTTATCACATAATGCTGTAGTTATAATGGCTTTGTCAAAATGGCAATTTAGGGAGCCAGTTTATTGATAAAATAGAATGCTTTTAAACCGCTGAAAATATAAATAATAAAGTATAATCAATAAATTATAAATGCCATGGCAATATTTATCGCCTTGGCATTTATTTTGCTTTTATTCAATTAAAATTCGCTGGCAATCAACCTGATGATAGTGGACCCTGTAATCCCCTCGGAGAAGAATTTTCAACCTGATAACGCTTGCTGATATGGGTTGATTGCCAGCCCCCCTCCTGAAAAGGAGCGGGTTAATGGACAAATACGAAACGAAATAGAAAAACAAAATGTTCGAAAATTGGCAGTCAATCCCCTATCACCCCAATAAAAAAATAACCCCAAATATCCCCTCTAAATTACCCTTAGTTGCTGTAGATTAATTGATGGGATTGACTGCCAATCCCCTCCTTTTAAAAACATAGATAAAAAACCATGCACTATGCTCAAAGAGCGTCTATGAAACTTAGAGTTTACACATTCTTCAATCAGGGGAGTGATTCTTGAATAGATAGCTTGAAAAAAATCTTGACACCTCAGACGCGTATGAGTAAATACTGCATACTGAACAAAAATCTGATGATGCTTGTATAACAGCTTAAAGATCATAAATTAATGTAAACAGGGAGGTTGACGTGAATAGCATTGTATGTTTAAAACAGGTTCCTGATACAGAAGCACAGATCAGAGTAAAGCCGGATGGTTCTGATGTTCTTTTACAGGATGTTAAGTTTATTATTAATCCGTATGATGAGTATGGGGTTGAAGAAGCACTCAAACTGAAAGAGAAATTTGGTCAGGGAACGGTAACTATTGCCTGCCTCGGTCCCGACCGGGGTGTTGAATCGATCAGGACGGCATTGGCAATGGGTGCAGATAAAGCCGTGCACCTTAATGATCCGGCCATGGATGGCGGTGATGCCTTTACCACGGCCCGTGCCTTGGCCGAGCAGATAAAAGGTATGGAATATGATATTATCTTCTGCGGCAAACAGGCGATTGATGATGATGCTGCCCAGGTGGCTGTGGCACTTGCCGAATACCTCAATATTCCGCATGCCAATTTGGTGGT
The DNA here is from genome assembly GCA_026388865.1 of Pseudomonadota bacterium. Classification (GTDB taxonomy): domain Bacteria; phylum Desulfobacterota; class WTBG01; order CAIYCZ01; family CAIYCZ01; genus JAPLIX01. The sequence goes on from JAPLIX010000180.1 coordinate 10,472, forward strand.
AAAGGTTGAAGTCGCTCCGGATAAAAAGAAGGTGAAAGTGAACCGCCAGATCGTGGGCGGAGAAGAAGTTTTAGAATTACCGCTTCCAGCAGTTATTACCTGTCAGAAGGGTCTCAATGAGCCGCGTTATGCCTCGCTTCCCGGCATTATGAAAGCAAAAAAGAAAGAAATCAAGGCAGTCAAAGCAGCTGATCTGAAGCTTGATGCTGCACAAATCGGTGTTGCAGGTGCAAAGTCAAAAGTGCTGAAGTGCTATGCACCGCAGCAACGGAAAGCTGCGCAAATTATTGATGGAGAGACGCCGGAAGCAAAAGCCGCAAAACTGGTAAAACTGTTACGGGAAGAAGCGAAGGCAATTTAACGGGACGGCCGGTAATTAAACGCCATACGTTTTTGTATAAGTATAAAGATAAAGGAGATCTAACAATGGGAAAAGGAATTTGGGTATACGCAGAGCTGACTGAAACTTCAGTCAGAAAGGTTACCTTTGAGATACTAAGCGCGGTTAAATCAATTGCCGCCAAAAAGGGCGAAGAGGTATGTGCTGTTGTTCTTGGTAAGAATATACCGGAGAGCGTTGCTGATCAGTGCGCTTCTTATGGAGCAGATAAAGTCTATTTCGTTGAGCATGAGCTGCTTGCCAATTATACCTCAGACGGTTATGCAAAAGCACTGGCAGATATCATCACCAAGCAGCAGCCCTCTATGGTACTGTTTGGCGCAACCGTGGTCGGCAAAGATCTGTCTGCAAAAGTGGCGACCAAAGTAAACGCCGGCCTTGCTACCGATTGTACTGAACTAAAAGTCGATGACAGTGGAAATTTCTGCGTACGGAGACCTATGTATGCAGGTAAAGTATATGCGGATGTGGTATTCCCCAATGCGCCGGTAATAATGGCTTCTATTCGTCCTAACGTACTTATTCCAACGCCGCCTGATGCATCCAAGAAGGCGCCAGTTGAAAAGTTAGCTGCAGAACTTGCAGCCGGTGACATCCGTGTGACCATTGTCGAAACGATTAAAACTGCTGCCGCGAAAGTGGATCTCACCGAGGCGGAAGTTATTGTTTCCGGCGGCCGCGGCATGAAGGAAGCTGCAAGCTTCAAGCTGCTTGAAGAGATGGCTGACATAATCGGCGCTACCGTTGGTGCTTCACGTGCTGCAGTTGATGCCGGCTGGAAGCAGGTGGCTGACCAGGTCGGGCAGACCGGAAAAGTGGTGTCGCCCAATCTGTATATCGCCTGCGGTATCTCTGGATCAATA
>JAPLIX010000590.1 GCA_026388865.1 Pseudomonadota bacterium
GCAACGCAATATCATACTTTACTGTTTAATAAAAAATAAAAAAACCAGTCTTAAAGGTTTGAATTGACAAAATAATAATGTATCTTTACATGTATATTACATATTTGACAAAAACATAAATCATAAATTTCAAATAATATAAAAAATGTGTTATATAAATATTTTGACTCGCGGAACGTAAACCTCTCAACCCTTGCGGATGGCACTATGAATACCCTTCATGAATTTATCCACGGCCTTGAAACATTCCTTAACAACGAGCCGATTCTTAAGAAAAGACCGGCAACGTGTATTTTTCAAGTTCAAATTTGTCAATTGCATTCATTGCAGGTTGCATTGACCTGGACTGCAGCACGGTTGATAGCTTTTTAAATCCTAGCTAAAGATAAGAAAATTTCAGAAGAAAAAGTGAGGTATAGATGGCCGAAAAAAAAGATGAGCTAATAAAGATAGTTGGTGCGGAGAATGTAATTGATGATCCGATTACATTGGATGTTTACTCCAAGGACCACAGTTTCATTCCGCCAAGGAAGCCCCTGATGGTGGTAAAGCCTAAGAATGCGGATGAAGTGCAGGGTATAGTTAAGTGGGCCAACCAAACGAGAACGCCACTAGTGCCAGTAAGCTCAGGCCTACCGCACTTCCGTGGTGACAGTGTTCCCAGTTCAGAAGGGGCAGTTATTGTGGACCTTAGTGGGATGAACCGGATCATCATGATGGACCGGAGAAATCGGGTGGCTATAGTTGAGCCCGGGGTAACCTTCAGTAAACTCCAACCGGAGCTAGCTAAGGAAGGAATGAGACTTTCCATGCCATTGCTGCCACGTACCTCTAAATCTGTGTTGGGTAGCGTCTTGGAAAGGGAGCCTATAATGAACCCCAGGTATTCTTGGTCGCTGAGCGAGCCACTGCGATGCCTTGAAACGGTCATGGGGAACGGGGATATATTTAGGACTGGTGAGCTTGCTGGTGCTAGCATCAGCACTTCCACCAGACAGGAGGCGAAACTCATTCCGTTAGAAGAAGTACTGGAAAAACGACGGAAAACACAAGATACGGCGCTATATCAATATGGCCCGGGGCAATTCAATTACCACAAGCTGCTATCAGCAGCGCAGGGAACTATGGGTATTGTCACCTGGGCGTCGCTGAGATGCGAAGTGTTACCCAAAGTTCACAGGTTTTTCCTGGTGCCATCTGAAAGGCTTGATAACATAATCGGCTTTGCCTATAAACTCTTAAGGATAAGGTTTCATGATGAGTTTCTGTTGTTAAATAGTTCCAATTTGGCGTCCAGTCTTGGAGAAGGAACTGAGCAAATCATGGGCTTGAGGGAAGAGCTTCCTCCATGGATTCTCATCTTCGGGCTGGCCGGGCGTGACATAATGCCGGAGGAAAAGGTTGAATTTCTAAAAAAGGACATTGACGATATAGCTCAGCAATTTGGCGTGCGTCTAGAGTCGGCAATCCCTGGGGCAAGAGATGAGCAGGTAGGGGAAGCAGTGCTCAATCCCTCAAAGGAACCTTATTGGAAACTTCTCGACAAGGGCGGATGCCAGGACATCTTCTTTCTAACCACACTTAACAGAATACCAGAATTCGTAACGACGATGTACTCATTGGCAGAAGCGTTTAAGTACTCGCCATCAGATATAGGAGTTTACATTCAGCCGACGCACCTGGGTACAAGCTGTCATTTGGAATTTAGTTTGCCATTCGACCCAATCGACGAGAGAGAGGTGACCAAAATTCAAGGGCTCTTTACCAAGGCCAGTGAAGAACTAGGAAAGCAAGGAGCGTTCTTTTCCCGACCCTACGGGATTTGGGCAGACATGGCATATAGCAGAAATGCCGAGCATACGAGCCTGTCAAGGAAGCTGAAAGGACTATTCGATCCCAATAATGTATTGAACCCTGGCAAACTTTGCTTTTAGGCAGAAACCAAACAAGGGAGGAAGTATAACGTGGCACTGGAAGACTATCGGGCTACCGTAAAAAGATGCAGTAGGTGCTCATATTGCAAATGGATTCCATTTGCTCAAGTGAAGAGTTGGCGCTTTGCAAAAGGCTGTCCCAGCATAGAGTATAACAAGTTCCAGAGTTACTCGGCAAGCGGGAGATTAGGCGTCTCCCTATCCCTTCTCGAGGACAGGAGCAGTTACACGGATGAGGGGTTGCTGGACATAGTTTTCAAATGTATGCGGGATGGGAGCTCTGACGTGGCCTGCAAGGTTTGCCGGTATGATTTGGAACCCGTAGAGGTGATGCGTCAATTACGATTTAAATTGATTGACTACGGTTGCTTCCCGTTCCAGGATATTCCCCTCATAGATAATCTCCGCAATGAGGACAACATGATGATGAAACCCAAGGCTGATCGCGGCAATTGGGCTGAGGGGCTGGATGTGAAAGATCTAACCCAGGAGAAGGCTGAAGTTGCTTTTCACGTCGGCTGCCGATTTAGTTTTGATGAGGAGCTATGGAGAATACCGAGGACGGTGGTGACCCTGCTCAGGAATGCCGGCATTGATGTTGGCATCATGGGAAGGGACGAGAACTGCTGTGGAGGCCGGCTTTGTGATATGGGGTACCGGGGGGAATTTCTCAAATATGCCGAGAATAATATTGATGCTTGGACTACTGCAGGTGTGAAGACAGTGGTTACCGGCTGCTCCGATTGTTACCATGCGTTCAAGCGCCTCTATCCTGCTGAGTTAGATTTCAAGTTCGAGGTCCTTCACATCACGGAATTTCTTGACCGGCAAATCAAGGAGGGAAAGATAAAATTCAGCAAAACTGTTCCCATGACTGTCACCTATCATGACCCCTGCCATCTGGGAAGACGAGGGGAACCACATGTACCATGGAACGGCGAACAGAAGAAAATTCGCGGTCAAGTCCTGGTATACGAGCCACGAAAACCCAGGTATAACGGAGCCCTGGGTGTTTATGACACGCCGAGGAATGTACTTAGAAGCATTCCAGGTATAAAGCTGGTTGAGATGGAAAGAAATAGGGAATATGCGTGGTGTTGTGGTGCTGGTGCCGGGGTAAGGGAAAGGTATCCGGATTTTTCCTCATGGACCGCTGGAGAGAGGATTGAAGAGGCAAAGGCCACTGGAGCTGAGGCGATAGTGAGTGCTTGCGGCTGGTGTGAGAGGAACTTCACAGACGTCATTAATGATCGAAGTGAAAAGATGAAAGTGTATGACATTTTAGACCTTGTACGGGAAGCAATCTAACAGGAAGGAATTAAATATGGCACTATTGAGAGAAGTATATGAAGCATTGGAAGCCATTGTAGGGCCGGACAATATCACGGAGGAGCCGGCGACTCTGGATTCATATGCTTATCAATGGATGGCTGAGCTAGTAACTGACGTAACTGACGGAAGCAAGTTCTTTGACAGGCCTGAGGCTGTGCTTATGCCGGGAAGCACGGAGGAGGTTCAGGCTATTGTCAAAACCTGTAACCAGTACAAATTAAAGTTTCATGTCTTCAGTACGGGCTGGGGTCCATGGGCTGCACCGCCCTCCAAGGGGCAAATCCTGCTGGATTTGAGGAGGATGGATCGAATATTAGAAATAGACGAACAAAATATGTTTGCTGTGGTTGAGCCATACGTGGTGGCTGCGCAGCTTCAAGCCGAAGCCATGAAGGTGGGTTTGAACAATCATATAAGCGGTGCCGGCGCTGGTACCTCAGTACTTGCCAATGCTTGCTGTTTTCAGGGAGGGGGACCGGATTGTATGTATTTTGCTTCTCCTCAGGATAGTATACTGTCGATAGAGTGGGTTATGCCTACGGGTGACATACTTAGGACAGGTTCTTTGGGTTCCGGCCTGGGTTGGTTCTGTGCGGAGGGGCCAGGACCGAGCACACAGGGGGTAATCAGAGGCGCCTTGGGAGGTTCCGGGGGGTGGGGCGTTGTGACCAAGATTGCAATAAGGCTCGTTCATTGGCCTGGCCCATCGGTAATGCCCATTGAAGGTACAGTGCCAGCCTACAAATCGCCGCTTCCAGAGAACCTTTTTAGAGC
>JAPLIX010000201.1:0-4107 GCA_026388865.1 Pseudomonadota bacterium
ATAAAGCATAACGTATTATTTCAGCATTAATAATCTTGCCATCTCTATCCTCATCAACTGCAAAATTAAACTCGGCTTTTTTTGCTGAGTTTGCTTTATGCGCAGCAGCCCCGGCTTTTCCCGTTGGATCATAGCCCGCCATCTTAATGCCACGGGTCAGGAAATACATGCCGGCCCGCAAATTCTGCTGCATATCAGCAACCTGTTCCTGAATAAGGTATGAGTCCTGCTGATGCTGATAGGTGGAGTAGATGGCTGCAGAAGCAATGCCGAAAATAGCTACCGCAATCATTAACTCAAGAAGGGTAAAACCCCTGCTGCATGAATGTGAGGGAAGCAGATTGCTCATGTTTCTTTAGTCTGTCTTTTTAATATAAAATAGTTGGTTACTGACACGTGTTACTGTGTATGGGCCTATTTCATTTCCAGTCATTGCCTGCCCATTGTTTCATGCTTATACTGCCGGAAGTTGTTGCCGTAACAGCATATGCCTGACCCTTTGCATTCTGCAGGTAAACATAGCCGCTACCGCCGCCAAAGCCCTGGGTAGTAAAAGTCACTTTATCATCAACAAACGATATGCCGTCAGGCGGTAAAGATGCTGCACTTCCCGCCGGCTTCGTTGCATTTCCATGTCCGAAGGTAACGCCTCCGGGTAATGCTATATGCTCGCTATTATCAATTGTATAGGTATTATTATCAGTCCTGAATTTTATGGTCACGTCGTTTCGGTTCTGTTTAATGGCAAGGGAGCGGGCTTTACGCATATTGGAGCATAGCTCTCTGGCGCTGCTCTTGAGGCGATAACCGGGGAGTGCAGTTACTAACGTTGGAACTGCAATTAATCCCATTATACCGATAATACCTACAACCACCATCAATTCTGTGAGACTAAAACCACGTTGGTTTTTAATCATTTATTATAATTCCCTTCTATGTTAATCATAGCTACCAATTGAAAGGCACAAAACATTCCTTTAGTTAAAAAACTATTACTAAATATTTTTATTATTCCAATATCTCGATTTAACTTTCATTATTATATTCAGGAGAAATAGTTATAAACCTGTCTGTTATAAGGCTAAGCAATATTATATAAAAATAATTAATAAAATTCTATAGTTATTTTATGGTTTTGCTTGACATCGTCTCAATACCCAATTAATCCAAGCAGTTGGCGCTACGTAATTCAATTATAATATTCTTGACACTGGAAATGAGCTATGTTAGCGTTTTTGTATCCTGCATTAGATAGCATTTTCTGCACTTGTCCCCCCTAAACAGTAACTATAAAATCTTTTTGGTATCTTAGGAAAAAAATCTGAACATATTCCCCTGGGCAGGATTTAGAGTCACAGAAATGATTGATTTGTTAATGAGGCTGCCATGAGAGATGTTGTTATTGTTAGTGCTGTGCGAACGCCGATTGGAAATTTTGACGGTGCCTTAAAAGAGCTTTCCGCTTTAGAGCTGGGAAGCATTGTAATCAGGGAAGCCGTGAAGCGAAGCAGCATTGATCCTGCAAACGTTGATGAGGTTATCATGGGCAACGTGCTGCCTTCCGGCTTGGGCCAGAACCCTGCCCGCCAGGCAATGATTCGCGCTTCTCTGCCGATGACAGCAGGAGCCCTCACGGTCAATAAGGTCTGCGGCTCAGGGCTCAAAGCCGTAATGCTTGCGGCACAGGCTATCGCCTGCGGCGATGCTGAAGTGGTTGTGGCCGGCGGCATGGAGAGCATGAACAACGCTCCCTACTATCTGGAAAACGCCCGCTTCGGATACCGGATGGGAAACAGGCCCCTGATTGACGGGATGGTACACGACGGGCTGCTTGATATAGTTAATAATTATCACATGGGTTATACAGCTGAACTGGTGGCCAAAAAATTTGCTGTCAGCCGGGAAGATATGGACCGGTTCGCCTTCCTCTCCAACAAGAGAGCCATGGAAAGCATTAATACCGGACTGTTTCAGGAAGAGATTATTCCGGTGACGGTCAAAAAAAAGGGTGGTGAATCTGTCGTGGATACCGACGAAGGCCCCCGGGCAACAACCATGGAAATTCTGGCAGCCTTAAAACCGGCTTTTAATAAAGACGGATTAGTGACCGCCGGAAATGCTTCTAAGATAAGCGATGGCGCTGCCGCCATGGTGCTCATGGTGCGGGAAAAAGCCCGGTCACTCGGCATACCGCCCATGGCACGGGTTGGGGCTCAGGGAGCGGCAGGCGTACCATTGGAAGATGTGCTGGTCGCGCCAATAGAATCAATCCCCAGGGTCCTGAAAAAAGCGCGGCTGACACTCGGCGACATTGACCTCCACGAAATAAATGAGGCCTTTGCTGCCTCAACGATTGCCGTGATGAGGAAACTTGACATCCCGGTAGAAAAACTGAATGTGCACGGCGGGGCAATTGCCCTCGGTCATCCCATCGGCGCAAGCGGCGCCCGGGTGCTGGTAACACTGCTCTACGCTATGAAAAAACGCAATGCCCGGAGAGCAATGGCATCACTCTGCCTGGGCGGTGGCGAAGCAGTAAGCCTTATTGTCGAACAGGAGTGAGTGTTATGCAGTACCGGAACCTGTTGGTTGAAATTAAAGACACCACCGCTATTGTCACCTTTAATCGCCCCGCGGTGCTCAATGCCATGAACACCGAAACAGTTACTGAACTCGGAGAGGCGATAGCGGCATTAGGTGAGAATTCACAGGTGCGTGTTATTATTCTAACCGGGACCGGGAAAGCGTTTATAGCAGGCGCCGACATTGCGGAAATGAGTATCAAGACACCCGCGCAGGCACGCGCCTATTCAGAGCTTGGGCACCGGGTCATGAATACCATCCAGAACCTGAAAAAACCGGTTATTGCCGCGGTTAACGGCTACGCGCTGGGCGGCGGTATTGAAGTGGCGCTGAGCTGTGATATCTGTATAGCTTCGGAGCTCGCCAAGTTCGGGTTGCCGGAGACAATCCTCGGCGTCATTCCCGGCTGGGGAGCAACGCAACGGGCCGCCCGCCTTATTGGAACAGCACAGACAAAAGAGCTGGTATTCACCGGCGAGCTTATCGACGCCCGCAAAGCCTGTGAGATCGGCCTCATCAACCGGGTAGTCCCCCATGAGCAACTGATGGATGCTGTTATGATGTTAGCACAAAAAATAGGTGAACAAAGTCCCCTGGCACTGTCCATGGCAAAAAAGATAATCCACGAGGGCCTGGATAAAAGCCTGCTTGAAGGATGCAGAATGGAAACAGAGGTCTTTAGCAGCTTGTTTGACAGCCAGGATCAGAAGGAAGGGATGAAGGCGTTTCTGGAAAAACGAAAACCGCAGTTTTCGGGAAGATGAAAACCCTGTAGTGTCAAAAGTTTCATGAAAAACGGCTCGACTGAGCTCGCCGAAGTCAGAGAAGAATATGAACCACAGAGGACACGGAGAGATACTCTGTGTTCTCAAAAAGAGTTTACATTAAGCGATGGTTTCGCGGCTCAAGCCGCTCCTATACAGCATAAGGCTGTGTCTTGATAATAGTCTGAGAGCAAAATTCAACGTTCTCTGTGGTTATGTTTTGACAATACGGAAAATCATATAAGGAGTGCTCTATGCATGCAGATGATGACGAGAGGGAACGACCGAGCTGGCGGGACCGTGACCGAAAAAAAGATCGCAGCAAGCATCTATCCCAGGACCAGCCGGCATACCGGCCAAAGTCAGCAAAAGCAGTGTGGGCGCAGAAACAGTATCTCAAGGAAGTAGAAAATCTTTTTAAGGGAAAAAAGGCTTCCAAGGAACATGCTCTCGCCCATGAAGAAATACATAAATATTCGGGTACAAAAAAATTTAATGCGGCGGTTAAGAAATATCTTGCCGCATATGACCTGCCTGATGACTGGAGTACGCTGTTTCTCCTGCTGGATTATAAAGACCTTACGGTTGTCAAGCGGGCTATTGCCATTCTGAAGAATATGGCTCATGAAGAGCCGCTCAATATACAGGAGGGCCTTAAAAGCAAACTGCGGATCATTGCTATGACCACTGCAGACAGTGACCTGAGGGAATCTGCCGAAGAGGCTTTACAGGATTTATGAACGGCCGGGCAGGATCGCAG
>JAPLIX010000201.1:4145-7292 GCA_026388865.1 Pseudomonadota bacterium
GGATCGCAGTATACGTGCATCAATCTTCAAAAGTAAGGCGATCCACCTCTTCCAGGGTGGTAAGACCCCTGAGAACCTTTGCCAGCCCGTCTTCCCGTAATGACTTCATCTGCTGGGAGCGCCGGGCAGCGTCACGGATAGCAGTTGTTGAAGCATTTTCAAGAATCAGTTTCCGTATCTCTTCATTAATGGCTATCAGTTCGTAAATCCCGCTGCGCCCCCGGTAGCCGGTGTTGCGACACGCTTTGCAGCCTTTCCCTCGATAGAATTCCCGCGCCGTGTCTTCCTTTAGATTAAATCCCTGCAGTAGCTTCGGGGATGGCGTATAGGGCGCCCTGCAATTTGGACAAATGGCCCTTACCAGGCGCTGCGCCAGAACCGCAATCGTAGATGAAGCAACGAGAAACGGCTCGATTCCCAGGTGCAGCACATCACGCATTTCGCCCACCATAATAACATCGGGGTCCTGGCGCAATATGGAGCGCATGCCGCTGGCAAACGTTATTCCTGCTTTCGGATTGACCTGCGTCTGCCTGATATGCGGGAGCCGGTACTCAACCGGGTCTTCGATGGTGATAAAATTTTTATCGATACTGTTTATGGAATTAAGCGCGGCATAGAGTGTCGTGGTCTTGCCGCTCCCCGTCGGCCCGGTCACCAGAATTATGCCGTAGGGGCTGGCCAGCAGTTTCTGATACCGCTCAAGGATGTCGGGCGAGAATCCCAGGTCCTCAAGACTCAGGACACTCTTTGACTGGTCCAAAATGCGCAGCACAACATTTTCCCCGTAAATGGTGGGAAAACTTGAAACGCGAAACTCAATGGCCCGGCCATCAGCGTTTATCTGAAACCCGCCGTCCTGCGGTGCGCGCGTTTCCGCAATATCCATGTTTGCCATTATCTTGACGCGGGAAATCAGTGCCGCCTGCAGGTGCTTGGGAGGTGAGACGGTCTCATGCAGTATGCCGTCGATGCGGTAGCGGACCCCCAGTTTGTGCTCGTCAGGCTCAAAGTGAATATCACTGGCATTGTCACGCACTGCCTGAAAAATGATGAGGTTGGCAAGGCGGATAATGGGTGCCTCTAAACCCGCCTCCATCCCGGCTCCTTCCACGGTTACCTTCAGGTCACCTTCAATGGCCTCTTTGACAATATCTTCAATAGATGATGAAAGGCCGAAATAGCTGTCAATGGCCCGTCTGATCTGCTCCTCGGTAGACACTGCCATATCCACCTCACAGCCGGCTTTCCTGCGTGCCTCATCTATTGCTTTGACATTGAGGGGATCAGCCATGGCAATGGTAAGGGTCGAGCCGATTTTAAACAGCGGGATGATGAGGCCGGAGCGGGCCAGGCTTTCAGGTATGAGGCTTATTACTTTCGGGTCAATGATGTAATTATCCAGATTGACATAGGGAATCCCTGCCTGATCACCAAGGGTGGCTATAATCCCCTCCTCCGTGACCAGCCCCAGGCGTATCAGTAACTGACCAAGACGCAGGCCGGACTGTTTCTGCTGCACGATTGCCTTGTTGAGCTGTTCAGCGGTAATCAGCCCTTCATCAATGAGCATTTCCCCGAGTAGTTTTCTTTTTTCCACAAACGTATCCTTTGTCTTACTGTTCCCTGTCAGAAGGAGCCCGCAGATACTTTCTTACACTATCTGCGACCCCCTGCAAATGAGGTGGAGCGGTTTTTAAGAACTGCTCAAAACAGCTACGGGATTTTTCCTGCTGCCCCATATCCTTCAGCAGCAAGCCATAGTTATACAGAGCCTCCGGATGTGCCGGGTCAAGCGCGAGTGCTTTGTGAAATGCCTCTTCTGCCCGTGCATAATCCCCCCTGCTGCGCAAAGCAATGCCCGTATTCACATAGGTCTCTATAGTATCCGGATTTAGCTTCAGGGCACGCTGATAATAGCGGAGCGCTTCCTCTACTCTGCCCTGAGCATACAGGCTCAGCCCGAGATTATTTAACGCCTTCTCATGGTCAGGCGCAAGCTTCAGCGCCTTTTCAAAATAGTCCCGGGCCTGCGCAGCAGCTCCCTGTTCAAGAAGCAGAACCCCTTGATTATTTAATGAATCGGCGTTTTCTGCGTCACGCTGAAGCAGATTTGCAGCGCCTGCATTAACGTCAGGGCGCGGCGTTTTTGCTGCACTCCTTTGCTGCTGAGAGGCACCTGCTGCTGGCACTGCCGGTACCGTCCGGGCGGCCGGCTGCTGCATCGCCGGAGCATCTTGAAGCAGGTGCTTTGCAGGCGCAGGGGGTAGGGGTTTGCTTTTCAGCCTGTCGGCATCTTCCTGCACAGCGGGAGAAGCCGGGGGTATTAATACCTCGGTCTGCACACCAGCGGCCATCGGCTGCTGCCGGTTTATGCTCCTGGCGCCGCCACTATTTTCGTCTTTTTGCGCTTGCTGAGCAACACCCGTCTCTACAGCCGGAACGCTGCCTGTGGCATGAGCGACCGTGACCGGCACGGCTTTGAGCTTTGGTACCGGGGCTGCAGGTGGAGGTGCTTGCTGTCCCCCCTGCTGCATATACCACAGGGCTGCGACAACGAGCCCGAGAACAACCACCATGCCTGCTATAAGGCGCCTTTTCCCTGGGCGTGGCTCCTCGTGTTCTTCATTAAAAAATTCTGCGGGAGCATCATCCGCTTTTTCATATACCGCTTCTGCGGCAACGGGCTGCGGCATTCCGGGGTGAGCGCCATAGCTGACCGCATGCTTGTCTTTTTCCAACTGTCTGAGAGCCCTTTCAATGAGGCTCATAATCTTTCCCTAACCCGGACAAGCCGGAACTAAAGTTAACCACAAAGACTAAAAAAGAAACAAAGAAGATTGAATTTGGAACTCAGGAACTCACAAAGGTAAAAACAAAATTTTCCTGATTTTTTGAGTTCCAGATTTTTAATTTTTCTTTCCCTTTTTTTTGCGAGCCATTTAGTCTTAAGACTAAATGGCTTTTTTATGACTCAAGATGCGGCAATTGATCACCATAAACCATGCGGTAGAATGCCATCCTGGTATTGCAGCCAATAATACCGTCTGCCTTGAGGCCGTATTGTGCCTGAAGTGCTTTGACCGCTTTTCCCATCTGGCTGTCAAAAACATCAGTAAAAGGCTTATGCAGGGAAAATTTGTTTGC
>JAPLIX010000238.1 GCA_026388865.1 Pseudomonadota bacterium
GGCCGGAACACCCAGGGCGTACGCCTCATCAATATAGACAAGGACGAGAAGGTTGTGGGCGTTGCCCGGCTTGCAGAAAAAGAAGAATAGCGGCCCAAGAATCATGCTTGAGAAGAGTTCGAGCCTGAGCAACGCTACCCTTTTTGTTTTACTATGCGCGAACATAAAATAGGCATCATCGGAGCAGGAAGCTGGGGCACCACGCTTGCCAATCTGCTGGCAGATAAGGGGCTTGAGGTTACCCTGTGGGTGTATGAGGAAGAGCTTTTACAGAAACTCAAATGCATGCGCTGCAATACCATGTATCTGCCCGGGATTACGCTCAATGCCGCCCTGCGCTACACCCGGAGCCTGAAAGAGGCTGTTTATGGCAAGCACGTCATCCTGTGGGTAACGCCCTCTCAGGTCTTTCGTAAACTGTTTAGCGAAGCACTTCCGTTTTTCCCGACGGAAGCGATACAGGTGAGCGCTTCTAAAGGGATAGAGAATGAATCGTTAAAACGTCTTTCTGAAATTGCAGAAGACCAAAACCCGGCCTTTAGGGACCGGAAATTTGTTGTTCTTTCCGGCCCCAGTTTTGCCATGGAGGTATGCAGAAAGCTCCCGACTGCTGTGGTGGTCGCTTCCCGGGATAGAGAAAGCGCAGCCAGCATACAAGAGGTTATGGCAACTCCGCTGCTCAGAATCTACACCAGCCAGGATATTGTCGGGGTTGAACTGGGCGGAGCACTTAAAAATATTATTGCCGTCGCAACCGGCATAGCAGATGGATTGGGTTATGGGAGCAATACCCGGGCAGCCCTCATTACCAGGGGCCTTGCTGAAATGATGAGGCTTGGTATTGCCCTGGGCGCTGAGCCGATAACATTTTCCGGCCTTTCCGGCCTGGGCGATCTGGTGTTAACCTGTACCAGTACTATGAGCAGAAACTATAGTGTGGGCTTTCAGATTGGCCAGGGAAAAGCTCGGGAACGGATTTTACAGGAGATGAACGCAGTAGCAGAAGGTGTTTTCACAACCCGCTCAGCGTTTTTCCTCGCACAGAGCCGTCAGGTAGCCATGCCCATTACGCAGGTGGTTTATCAGGTGCTGTATGAGAATAAACCAGCGCCACAGGCAGTACAGGACCTCATGAGCAGGGAGCTCAAACAAGAAACCCCTCTGTGAATAGTTAACGGGGCCATTGAAGGGCCGCGGGATACAGCTTTAATCCAGCAAGAATGACATGCATATAGTAATACCCAAAAGAACCCTCTACACCCATATTACCAAAGAGCTTATGAGCCCCTTTATTCTGGGGCTTTTGATTTTTACTTTTATTTTGCTCACCAACAGAATCCTCAAGCTTATGGACTTGGTGGTGAATAAGGGGGTGGGTCTGGATGAGGTTATTAAACTCATAATTTATCTTCTCCCCTCTTTTTTTATGCTCACCATTCCCATGTCTGTTCTTCTGGCAACTCTCATAGCGCTCGGCAGGCTTTCAGCGGATGGGGAGCTCATTGCCATGAAAGCCTCGGGAATAAGCCTTTATCAAATACTACCCCCCTTTATTGCCTTATGTGTAACAGGTTTTTTGCTCACCAATATGTTGTCGTTATTGCTGCTCCCGCAGGGAAACAGAGCCTTCAGGAATCAGCTCTTCAGCCTGTCTAAGCGGCACTCAGAAGCAAACCTGCAGGAACGGATATTTAATGATGACTTTGAAGGCCTCATCATATACATTAATGAAATCCCCGGTCAGGGGAAGCATATGCAGGGAATAGTTATTTCAGACAAGCGGGAGTCAGAAGTCCCCAGTTTAATTATTGGCGAAGAGGGGATGATTATCTCAGATCAAAATGAAATGAAGGTTACCCTGCGGCTCTTTAACGGAAGTATTCATCGTGCCGCAAACGATTCGCTTACTTATCAGAAGGCAATCTTTAAGACCTATGATATGAACCTGCAACTGAGCAACGAGGAGTCAGAAAACGATACGGAAGTAAAATACAGCGAGCAGAGTATCGCGGCGCTTTTAAAGCTTTTAACCGACCAGAGCAAAGAAAAGAAGTCTTTAATTAAGATCCAGACAGAGATTCACAAGCGGTTTGCCTTTCCCTTTGCCTGTGTGGTACTGGGGCTGGTGGGAATACCGTTTGGTGCATATAGAAGAAAAGGGACCCGGTCGTACGGGTTTGTCCTGTGCATCATAATCCTGTTCCTTTACTATGTGTTTCTGAATTTCGGGGAAACAATGGCAAAGCGCGGCATCCTCTATCCAGCGCTGGGCATATGGCTGCCGAATGTCGTATTGGGAATTATTGGCTGCTATCTGCTCTCTGTGGTGGGCAGGGAAAAACCAATCCCGGGTTTATACTGGATAGATGAAACACTAAACCGTCTGAGCATGACCCTTAAGAAACGGTTCAAACGACAGTAATGCGTTCATAACAAGGCTGAATTCTCATGTTAATTATTACCCGGTATTACACCAGAGAATTTCTTAAGATCTTTGCGTTGTGCTTGGCATCCTTTGTGGTCCTCTATCTGCTGGTGGATTTATTTGAGAATTTAGACAGCTTCATAAAGAATAAGGCTTCTCTTGCTGCGATTATACGCTACTTCCTGTTCAGCATACCTTTGGTTATCTATCAAATATGTCCGTTGGGGATGCTCCTGTGCACGTTCATCACTATCGGGATGTTTGCGCGCTTTAATGAAATCACCGCGCTGAAAGCGCACGGCATAAGCCTTTTTACTGTTTTTAAAGTGTTTCTTTTTATTGCAGCATTTACCTGGATCTTTTCGCTTTGGCTTCAGGAGTATGTTCTGCCCTATACCAACCGGCAGATGAAAGAGATAAAAAATGTCCAGATAAAAAAGAAAAAAAGCGTTGATATCCTTGCCAGAGACCATTTCTGGTATCGCAGCCAGAATGCTATTTACAATATTGAAGGAGCGCATTGATGCAAAATGGGGTGAGTGGAAGCAGAATGGCGATTGGACTTTTCATGACGGGGTGGTAAGGACATTTCAGACAGAAGGGGAGATACGATCAGAGGCCTTCAAGGAGCGGCTCATTACTATTCATGAAACCCCCGATGATTTTAAAATGTCGCAGAAGCTGAGCGAGGAAATGAGCTTTAGTGAGATCAGGGCTTATATAAAAAAAATAGGGGTTGAAGGTTATGATACTACCCCGTATGAAGTGGACATGCAGGCCAAGATTTCCTACCCATTTATAAACATAATAATGGCAATGCTCGGGATTCCGTTTGCTTTGATGATTGGCAGAAGCGGAGGAATGGCACTGGGCATTACGGTAAGTGTTCTTTTTGGTTTTTTTTACTGGATATTTTTTGCCCTCTGTCTATCGCTTGGCAAAAACGGGTCACTGCCGACGTTTCTTTCCGCATGGCTGGCCAACGTAGCTTTTGGTTCTCTGGGACTTTATATGTTCCTGCAAGTGAAACAGTAAGCACCGCGCCGGGCCCGGGGCACCAATCCGCAACGCTATCGCAGTTTAAATATACATTGACTTTTAGATAAAACTCTTTTATTAGGAACAATCTAACGCTAACAATGTATATTTTTATAGATTCATAAGGGAGGACATATAATCCATGTCAATGACGAGCTACTTATTTACCTCAGAGTCGGTAACAGAAGGGCATCCGGACAAGGTGGCAGACCAGATATCTGATGCAGTGCTGGATGCGATCATAGCAGAGGACAAGAAGGCGCGGGTGGCGTGCGAGACGCTGGTGACGACGGGGCTGGCGATGATAGCAGGGGAGATCACCACCGACTGTTATGTACATTTGCCGGACATCGTGCGGGAGACGATCAAGGGGATCGGCTATAATGATTCGGCCATGGGGTTTGACTGGGAGACCTGCGCGGTGATGAGTTCGATAGACCGGCAGTCGCCTGACATTGCCATGGGAGTGAACGCGACAAAAGAGCATGAGCAGGGAGCGGGTGATCAGGGCCTGATGTTCGGGTATGCGTGCACGGAGACGGCGGAACTCATGCCGATGTCGATACACTATGCGCACCAGCTGAGCAAGCGGCTTGCGCAGGTGCGAAAAGAGGGAATTCTTGATTTTTTACGGCCGGACGGCAAGACGCAGGTGACGGTAGAGTACCACAACCGGAAACCGGTACGGTTGGATGCGGTGGTGGTGGCGTCGCAACACACGCCGGAGGTAAAGGACGCGCGGCTGCGGGAAGGGATTATAGAAGAGGTGATCAAGAAGGTAATCCCGGGCGATATGATGGATAAGAACACGAAGTTTTTCATCAATGCGACGGGGCGGTTTGTGGTCGGGGGACCGAAGGGCGACTGCGGGCTGACGGGGCGGAAGATAATCTGCGACACGTACGGCGGGCAGGGGGGCCACGGGGGAGGCGCATTTTCAGGGAAGGACCCGTCGAAGGTGGACCGGTCGGCGTCCTACATGGCGCGGTACGCGGCCAAGAACATAGTGGCGGCGGGTCTGGCGACGCAGTGCGAGGTGCAGGTGGCTTACTGTATCGGGGTGGCAAAGCCGGTGTCGATAATGATAAATACCTTCCGGACGAGTAAAATTCCACCGGATCGGATAGCCGAGATAGTGAATGAGGTGTTTGATTTTCGGCCGGCGCAAATCATAAAGCACCTGAATTTATTGCGACCGATATTCAAGAAGACCGCAGCGTACGGACATTTTGGGCGAGATGATAAAGATTTCACGTGGGAACGGACAGACATGGCAGCGGCGCTGAAAGAGAAGGCGGGTATTGACTGAAAAGACTTTCAGCATTCAGCCCAGCAGCTATGAAGGGTTCTTTTTTTACAAGAGGTGACAACCTGATAGCTAACTTATGCAGTTATCAAGGTAGATGCTGACAGAAAGCGTCTGCCTTTTTTGTTTTTTTATAAAAAAAGCATACAAAACTTCTTGACAATTGCAAGCAAAACACATAATAAACATGCATTACATATATCAAAGACGGGTTTTTGCTTGCAAGTTTCAGATAAGACAAAAGAAATAATCCTCAGCGCTGCAAAAGAACTTTTTGCTCAGAAGGGCTATTTTAAAACCACGTACGCTGATATTGCACGGCATGCAGGAGTCAATCAGGCAACGGTTTATCGCGGGTTTAGAACCAAAGAAAATATATTTACCTGCCTGTTAGAGGAAGAGTACCAGCACATAACCCGGGAAACCTATAACGCGTTTACTGCAGATGAACCAACGCCCCAAAAGCTGAAAAAGATAATAACAACAAACTTTACCTTAACAACCCGAAGCAAACT